>DAOQNB010000061.1:0-13676 GCA_035335845.1 Acidobacteriota bacterium
TCGAAGACATTGACGGCTGGCAACTCTGGCTTGAACCCGTCACTCAACTGACGTTTGAACAATTAAACTATCTTCGCAAGATTCTTGCCCGGTTTGGCCCAGGGAACCAGCCTGAGAATGTTCTTCAGGTTCGAAAACAATATTGTACTGGGAAACGACACTTGCTGCTCGACAACATCTGGGCAGGCAATTATAAGGAGATGAGCCTGCATTTGAGAAAACTCCAGATTCCTCACACTTTTTGTTAATTTCTATGACTTCAGCTCATTCCATCAGGACATTAAATAAGGTTTGCGGTTTTTCCGATCCTGGGCTATAAAAGGTTGAACGCAATTCAGGATGGATAAGCATACGTTTCACCACATCAAAGATCTGGGTTGTGGCTCCCCTGTTGTCCAATAGATTCAGATCTTTTCAGTTCATCCCGAAACTTTCTTAGAGATTCCAATCAGTATGCCGTCAGTTATAGACTGACGGCAGGTTAGTGATGGGACCTTATTTCCTGGCTCAGCGAGTTTTGAATTCTCTTTCCTGAATTTCACACTTCAGATTGCATTCTGGCAGTGCCAGTTTGTGGTTCTTCGTCATTCAGAATTCATTGTTACGGTGCTATCAATGGGGATGCCCTACCCCCAGGCATCAGGATCCTTTTTCTTGTGGTCACAAGGAGGTTTTATGGTCAACCAGGTGCCAGTCGTGGCAGTTTTGATGATCGTCCAGGGAAGTTTGGAATGTTTGATGGGGATTCTCCTGCTCATTCTGGGGCCTGTGATGCTGGCCGCCCCCCAACACAATGGCCCTTCGCCAGCCGGTGTGGGCACCTTCATTTTTATCTTCGGTGTGGTCATCATTATCATCGCCGGGCTCAAAATTGCGGCTGGGGTTAAAGGACTCAAGTACCGGGATCGAGCTTTCGGAATTGTGACCTTGCTTTTAGGGGTTGTGACCTTCCTCACGTTTTATTGTGCTCCAACTTCCCTGGCGCTCATGATTTATGGACTGATTGTCTATCTCAACCAGGATGTAGCCAAAGCCTTTGAACTCGGGGAACAAGGGTATTCTCCACGCGACATCCAGGCTTCATTTGGTCAACCATTTCATCAGGCTGGGTATTCATCGCCACCAGTTTCAGGCTCTGGCCCAGGATTCCCCCCCAGTTATGGCAGTACAGCGTTTGGCACGCACGCAGGCAGCACATCTCCCATGCCTGGATACGGGGTACCATCGAGGTCAGGTGCAGCACCAAACAGTGGATCCCCAGGAAAGGGAATGGCCGTTGCTTCTTTGATTCTAGGTCTTATCGGACTCTTTACGGCAGGGTTGTTTCTGGTTGGGGCAATTACGGGGCTGATTCTGGGGATTGTTTCACTCACTAAATCCCGAAAAAGCGCTGTTTACGCTGGGAGTAGCCGGGGCATGGCCATTGCCGGAATTGTTCTCAACTCGCTGGCTGGCCTGATAGCACCATTGATTGCAGCCATTGCGATTCCAAACCTGTTGGCGGCTCGCCGGGCAGCTAATACCGCCTCAGCAATTCAAACATTGCGCACCATCCATTCTGCCCAAATAACCTACCAGGCAGCAGAAGGCAAAGGAAATTTTGCCACCAATCTCTCAGACCTGGCTCAGGCCGGGTACATTGACAACTCAATTGCCCAGGCTCAATCCACTCCCAAAAACGGCTATCGGCTGAGCGAGATAATAACGACACCAGCTACGATGAAAGCCGCAGCAACCTATTGGCTTACCAGTTCCCCGATTGTCACAGAAGGAGCGACACGGACTGGAAATGATTGTCTGTATCTCGATGAAACGGGGATTATTCGTCATTCGAAAAGCCCCAAAATCAAGCCTGGTGCCACAAGTGAACCAATCTCGAAACTGGAACCGACCTCGCTTCCATCTCATCTCATCCGAGAAAAAGAAACGATCCAATCTGCTCACTCACAACTCCACGCTGGCGGCTCAATACACGCCCAAAGTGCCAATAGAACCTGGACTCGACCATTCGCCGGAGACCACAAAACTGGCCCAGTAATACGGATGCCGAAACCGCCGGCTCTTGAGCATTTCAAGCTGAACCTGGCGGAGTGCTTCGGCCCGGCCCTCCCCGGCTTTGAGTCGGGTGTAATAATCCACCATCAGTTTTCGGGTTCCCAGATCCGACACTGGCCACAAACTCAACATCTGCGTTTCGCTCCCGGCGAGTACCATCGCCCGGCGCAGACCATAGACACCTTCGCCGGTTTTGACCTGGCCAACCCCGGTATTGCAGGCGGAGAGCACCACCAGCTTGGTGCCGCTTAAATTAAGGTGGGCAGCTTCCAGCGCGGTTAAGGTACCGTCTTCGGTTCCGCTCTCCCCTCGATTGGCGCCTGCCAGGAAAATCCCTGACTGGAACTGTATCAAATCAAGTTTTGTACCACTCCCTTTGATTTGAATATCCCGTTTTTCAGCTTCCTCAATCGGATCAGCGGATAGAGTCACGTCGGAAGACCGATCCAGAAAATACCCGTGCGTCGCAACATGGAGAATCTGTGGCCCGTTCACCTGTTTGAGGGTCTGTTCAGTGGCCTCGCCCCGGACTTTCAATCTGGAACCTGGGAGTATTTTTGCAATTTGGACACCTTCCTGAGCGGTTTCAATCAGGCGTTTTAATTGGGCCAGTTGGATTCCAGCCACCTGTGGACCACTCCCGACTGCATAATCCGGATCAGCCACCACCAGTGGTGGCTCGTGGCTGTTTGTTTTCACCTGGAGCCGCAATAAATCACGACCACTCGTCAAATAATGGAGCGGCTGTTTTTCAATCAGGTAGGTTCCATCCTCGTCCATCAGCGCAGCAAACGGCACCAGATTGAGTTCCCCTTCTGGAGCAAGCAAGAGCGCCGTACCGGGCTTCACCATTTTTAAAACTGGTTTGATGACAGTCTGGTGCAAACTCTGCGCCAGCACCCTGAGTTGCTGGTCTGGCAGAACGACTGATCCACTGTTCGACTTTTTGGCATTTCGGGATTCAGCCTTGATCAACCGGTTTCGGGTGCCAGGTGACTGTTGGAGCACCCCCCGAAATTCCTTCGTGGTGGCATCAATCTTTTCGACTTCCCCCAGGTCAACCCATTTCGGATCACCTTTCGGTTCAATGATATAGGCCAGATACCGGGGTTTTGTGTTCAGTGAACTTTGGGCGTTTTGCAGGGGCTGATACAGGGTAAATTCAATCAGTGCCGTATTTTCAGGAATGGCGGCCTGTATATTTTCCAGCGTCACAGGTTGGGTTTGAACTCGATATTCGGCGCTTTGCCGACTGATTTCAGCCTCAAGTTGATCAACCTCGGTTTCCAATTCCTGAACCAGTGCCTGAAAGCGCTCAGGTTTGGTCGTTCCAGGCCCTTTCACCGTCAGGTTTGAAAGCCGGTTTTGGGCGTCAATCAATTTTTCAAATATCGCCTGATCCTGGGCCGTAGCCCGTGCCTGAATCAGCCTGAGCGTATCAGCCATCACATCCAGAGCCCTGCCCTTGCGTCTCAAGACTGAAGTCACCGCCGCGTTGATCGCTGCCTGATTGTGCGGGGCATACTGAGCTTGCAGCGCAAGCAGGTGATTCGCCCCCCATTTGGTCCGATTCAAATACAATACTTTTTGCCGCTCAGAACCAAGACTGATGTTTTTGAGAAAATCCTGCTCGACCACGTCATTACTTTTCATTTCATAGGCCAGTGCCGGTTCAATCTTGCCGCTCATCTGGTAAATATAGGACAGAGCACTGAGATACATTCCTGGTTCAGTAAATCGAACATTTGTATTTTTCTCCTGAATCGAAATAGCCCGCAGCAAGGCCGCTTCAGCTTCCTGGTATTTCCGTTGTCTCTGGTTGAGCTGAGCCAGGAAAAAAAGCGGCATCATCAATCGCGGGTGGGTGGGCCCAAATACTTTCTCTATCAAGGGGAGCGCTTTCGTCAACGTGGCCTCAGCCTGGGATAGCTGACTGGTTTTGAGTTGGAAACCGGCCAGCCCGGCTAGCCCAATCAGATAATAAGGATGTGTCGGTCCCAGAGTGCTCTCAGCATTGGTGATTGCCTTTCGGTAATACAAAACTGCAGCCTCATAGTCGTGAGTTTGGACTAACATTTCCCCCAAATTGAGATGAAATAAAATGGTTTGTGGGTGTTTTTCGCCAAAAACCTTCTCCAGGATCGAAATGGCCTCTGTCTGATAGCGAATGGCCTGCTTCCAATCCGACCGCAACGTATACATATCAGCTAAATTATTGAGAATAAATCCAATGCTCGGATGCCCAGGTGCCAGGTATTTCTTGCGGATGGCAATGCTCCGGGCATAGTATTGTTCAGCTTTGAGGAAAGCCCCTTGCTGATGATACAGCAGCCCCAGATTGTTTAATACCGGTGCGCAGTTCAAACTATCAACTCCGTTTACTTTTTCAAAGCTTGCCAGCGCTTTGAGATACATCACCTCTGCCTGTTGCACATTGCCTTTATGATCATTGACCAGCGCCACATTATTCCAGGTGGTTGCCCGATTGGCTTCGGGAATGTTCGGATTGTGGTCAACAATTTCCATCGCCCGTGACAGGTAGGTTTCAGCTTTGGCAAAATTTCCCGCCCCATCGGCCAGCAACCCCAGCAGGTTTAAGGGCACAACCAGATCCTCATGGGTTGGGCCAAGCGTCTTTTCAAACATGGCCAGGGCTTTGAGCGTAGCGGTCTCGGCTTCCTTGGGCTTGCCCATAACCTGGTGAAGATTCCCAAGTTCCTGGTAGGCCAGAGCAATTAACTGATGATCTGGGGGTAAACTAGCTTCGCCATGTTTGATGGCCGTTTCAGCCGTTTTCAGCGCATCCGGGATCCGATTCGAGGCAAAGAGCACCTGGATTTGATGTAACGTCCAATTGATTTCGGCTTCAACCCGATCCGTAGTGGTCGCACTTCGGAGCGTTTTCACCGTGACTTCAAACTGGCCAGGGGCGGCTGAGGGTTCAGTTGATTCAACTTCAACCTGGTATTCACCGGCTGTGCCACTGACAAACCAGATTTCCTCTAACCCCCTGGTACCATTGGGACTATCTGCCTCAAACTGGAGTGTGCCATCAGGGCTTTTAAGCCGAACCACAACGTCTATTCCCTGCTGGTCAACCACCAGATCCAGGTACTGGTTGACCTGAAGTCGAAGCTGAAAGACTTTCTTTTCACCGCCCTTGAAATCAACACGGATCGGTTGACCTGAAACCAGTTCTTGAGCTTGCGTGAAAGGCACAGGTTGGGAAAAACCAAAAACGGAAGGAACTTCACTCAATTCAGTGAGGATCCATCCAATCAACACAATTCCACAGACAAGCCACGAGCCACGAACAAAACGGTTCATCATGATCTTTGAGGGGTCACTTGAGAGTTGAGATTCAGGCAGGCAAGACGTGACGTGTGGAGTATGCCCGAAATGAAGCCGGAGATTCAATTGGCGGGATAAATCCTTTGCTCCTGATAAGTCATTGATTTTTTTGGAACATATCCCTGGTAGTCGGAGTCTAATTTCCCATTGCAAGAGAGTGAGATTCCCATCTCTTTTCATAACAACCAGTTACATTATTCATCATTCATTCCCTGATATATGAACCTTACCATTCTCTCTGAATCCCACCCCAAACGCTGTGAAGTCTGCCATCAAAGTGACCGTTTTGACCCAAAGACAAATTTTTGTGGCCGATGCACCATAGTTGAAATACCTCAGAAAAATGCAGTCATTCCAGCTTCAGTTCCGGTGCCCCGGTTTTGCCTGCTCTCCAATCTGACAGCAGAAGAGGTTGAAGAACTTCCACAATTAGGAAAACTTCATTTAAGTATTTCTCTAGCTCACAATTGTCTTTTTTATGCGGTCCCCTTCCTGGTCATATTTTTACGATCATTCAGAATGTCATTTGGTGATTGCTTAAACTGGGTTGAAGGTATCGTCGGGCTGCTCTGTTTTTTTAGCTTTCCTGTTGCCTGGATGATTGGAATGATTAGTTTCCAGTTTGCACTCAATCTTTTTCAGGAAAATAAACCGTTCCGTACTTTTCTAATAAGTGGTTTTCTATGCTTCTGGCCGTTGATGCAGATAATCATTCTTTTCATATTAAGTGGCGTTGGGCTTTTTGGCTCCCCTGACGACACCTGTTGCTGCTAAATCTTATGCCTCTTTCCATTTTTCCAGAATCACATCCCAATCTCGGCGAAAGTTCCCTCACTGGGCTTGAAATCACTCAAAAATGGACGATTCTGTCTTCATTGCCCCATCTTGTGCTGTTCTATTTTGTTCATTTTTACCTGCGGTCACATCCCAACTTCTTTGAAACCTGGATCAGTGAGTTGCTCTTTATGCTGCTGTTGGCCAGTTTTCTCATAAGCTGGTTCATTGGAATTACTTCGCTTCGACTTGCCAACACACTGGTTCCAGAGAACAAGGCATCCCGTTTGCTTTACCTCGGCACCTGTTTGCATTTCTTCCCAACGACTTGCCTTATCTATATTTACTTTGCCGGTGGTCGTGGACTTTTTGGAATCCCTTGTTATTGTGCAACGGAGTAAGCCCAGGTACCAGTTTTTACCGCTGCTTACAGGTTTAAACTATGAATCTCACTATTCTCTCCGAATCCCACCCCAAACGCTGTGAAGTCTGCCATCAAAGTGACCGTTTTGACCCAAAGACAAATTTTTGTGGCCGATGCACCATAGTTGAAATACCTCAGAAAAATGCAGTCATTCCAGCTTCAGTTCCGGTGCCCCGGTTTTGCCTGCTTTCTGAAATGACTCCGGATGAGATTGAGGGAATACCAACCATGGATGTTTTCTATCTGGTTGTTGCCATCATTCATAATCTTCTTTTTTATAGTGCGATTCTGTTGATGGACCATTCAATTTTTCTTCAGATGAGAGCGATCTTTGGGGGCTTTGCCGATTGGGTGAATATCGGAATGACCCTGGCACTCCTGGTTAGTTTTCTTGCAGGTTGGTCCTGGGGTTTGCTTTGTACTCAAAACGCCTGGTGGTTGTACCAGGATAATCGAGAATTTCGGACTTTTTTGATCAGCGGGTTCTTCCTTTTTTGGCCATCCATTCAGGTGATCATCCTTTTTACCCTGGTTAAGGTTGGCCTGATCCCAGATTATGATTGTTAGATCAGACAAGGACATAAAGGACCAAAGAGACCTAAATGACCTTGACTCGAAGAACCCGGAACTCGGAACCCGGAACCCGGAACCCATCATTTCGCCGCAATCGCAAAATCCGGCACTGATTGAGGTTGTGCCGCTGCTGGGGTTTGTTTTCCATTGGTCAATTCCTGGACCCGCCCGATGATGTAGCTCGTCAACGAACTCACCGTAATCGTTCCATTTCGGCTGGCACTCGCTTTACCGTTGAAGCCTTCGACCAGCGCTTTGACAAAGACACTTGACGTCCCTGATTCTTCAGTCGTTTGGGTTGATGAAGTAATCATCACGCCGCCACTATCGGCACCCGCCATTTCAGTCGCAACTCCGGCCAGATCAGCCGTTCCGCGTTTGATTTTCGTCCCAAGCGCCGCGTCGTTATGGCTGGTGTCAACCAGAAACAGGACTTTGCACGGCAGGACTTCGATTACGTTTTTCACATCTAAAAATGGCACGCCGGTTGTCGCCAGTTTGTCGAGCCGGGCATCAAACGGCAGGAAGAAATACCGCTGGAGCGGATCATTTAAACTATGACCGGCCAGAAAAACGACAGCGATGTCTCCGGTGGCGGCGTTTTGTTTGAGCCATTGTAATCCTTGACGAATAGTCTCACCGGTGGCGGCTTCATTGGTCAAAACTTTGGTGTGGACTTCGCGATAATATCCACCTTCCTGGTGCGCCAGCGTTTCAGCAAAGTCGCCGGCATCTTTGGCAGCGTTTGCCAGTTTCCAGCTCTTGCTTGGATAGTCGCTCACCCCGACCGAGAGCATCCATAACCGTGGCTTGACGACCTCTGCCGTCACCGGTGCCACGACATCGTTCCCTTTCCAGTTCACCTGGATTGAGACCGGCTGGCTCGGAGCAAACCGATTTTCAGCAATCAGCGAAACTTCACAATCGCGGGCTGGAACCGGAATCTGGATTTCCCGATTGATGGTGGCCGCTCCAGGTTGAAGTTCCGAAATCGGTTCAATCACCACCGGACGCCCATCCACCAGCGCTTTGACTCGGGTCACTGGTTCACCAGACGGCATCCGGACGCTGTATCGAAGCCCAACGGTTCCTGAAGTTGCTGGAATTGAATCATTTCCAGCCAGAAGCTCAACAACTGGTGGGCGAAACTTCAACGGGTCAACCGAGCGTGCCATCTGGCCACCATCTGAAAAAACTTCTTTGACGGCGGCGACTTCATCCAGCGTGCGAACAATGGCATTGACGACATCAGGCCGGTAATAGACCGTTCGGAATTGTCCAATTGGATAAAATTCACCTTCGACATCACATCCAGAACTGACCTGCCAGCCAAGCAGGGTGTCACTCCCCGGAGTCGCGTCATAAAATCCCGACGGTGTCCAGGCAATCCACCGCGACCGGTCAGAATGTGGATAAAATGCCAGCAGTTCGGTTCCATCAGTTGCCCGATACCAGCGGATGGTGCCGTCACTGAGCGCCGTGAGCACCAGTTTCCCATTTCCACTGACATTGACCGCCCAGACCACACCGGGTGTCGGCGTTTGCCACTCCACTTTGCCATCTTTTGTATAACAGGTCAGTGCCCATTCGCTGCCAAGCAAAAACTGATTTCCATTTGGGGTAATGGCCAGCGACCGCGACCGGTCATTGGGTTTGAGTTCGAGCGGAACACCATTTAATTTTGGCGACGTGGTGTCTTTCCAATCGGTTATCGGCAATCCAGGAGCCGTCATTCGCGGCCCGGCCAGTTTGGAGGCCGAGATGCCAGGTGTCAGTTCCCGGCTCGCCAGGTCATAGACAGCCGGAATGTGCCCACGCAGGCCAAAGCTGAATTGCACCACGGTTCCAGTCGCATTGGTCTGGAAGCCGTCCCAATTGCTGCGAAAATCAGCCGTTTCACCAGTGACCCGACGCACACATTCTCCCTGGCCTGAAATAACGCCCCAGGCCGGATCAAAGGCGCCGAACACCACGCTGTTCTGTCCCAATGCAGCCAGATCCAGAATCGTATTGCCGCAGGTGGGCACATCTACCCAGCTTCCGCGTCCCCGTTCGGACCAGCATCGAAGCCAGAACTTGCCGCTTTTGTTCCACTTTCCTCCGGCAAACAACTGCAGACCGTCATTGGACCATGCCACCCGCCCCAGATTTCCGTTGGTCACACCGCTGATGTCCGGGGTATAGAGCAATGCCAGATCATTGGCTGCCAGCACGTCCACCCGTGTTGAATCAGTGTACCCAACCGCCAGCCGTTTGCAGTCAGGTGAAAATTTGACGCTAAAGGGCCGTTTTCCTCCCGGTGCTTCAGCTTTGGTCACCAGTTTCAACTTGTCGTCATAGAGTCGAATCAAACCGTCATCACAACTCGTCACCAGCCAGCCGCTTCGGTCAAAATCAACACAGTTGCCGCTCCCACTATAGTCCATATCCCGGACCAGGCGGGCGCCATCGCTCATTCGGTAGACTCGCAAACCGCTCCCGCTTCCCATCAGTACCGCCAGCCGGTCGCCATTGTGCGAAAAGGCAAGATGATGCACGACATCTGGCAACCCGGTTACCCGCGTGACCAGCTTTCCGGTGACACGTTCAAACAAATACACCGAATGCCGGGTTTCCCAGGAATATCCGGTCCAGCCACCGACGGCAATTAGTTCGCCATCAGGTGAAATTGCCACGGCATAGACCCGACCTTCGTTTTCTGCACCAATCGGCACCTGGAGCACCCGCAGGAGCCGCCCGGTTGCCAGTTCCCACACTCGGGCAGTCTTGTCGTCCGAACCCGTCACCAGGTAGCGGTTTTGGGCATCCACACTGATTCGACGAATGGCCGCCGTGTGCATTCCAGTTTCAAGTCGAAGCACGGGTTGTGGTTGAACCGGCGCCGGGGACTGCGCCCGACCGAATTCATCGCTTCCAGCCAAAATAAACACAGCGACGCACACCACTCGTGCGACCTGCAAAATGTGCCAGGAACGAAGCGTCATAAGCTGCCTCCTGTGTGTCGTGATGCATTCGCCCGTCAAGAGCGCGAATGTCAAAAGCCTGGTCCAGGAGCCAACGGCAAGCGCTTTGGAATGAAGAATTAAGAATTAAGAATTAAGAATTAAGAATTGAACTCGACAGATCAGGTAATGGGTATCCAAATGAGAGTAGAAAGAATGAATACCCTCACTGAACATTCTTCATTCTTCATTCTTCATTCTTCATTCTTCATTCTTCATTCTTCATTCTTCATTCCAAAGGTGGCTCAAAACAAATTGTGTCAACAAACAAGGTAAAGTTGGTTGCGATTGGCGGGAGGAAGGCAATCAGAGGTGATGTTCCCTCACACCGTTTTGATGGCAGGTAGTGGGTGAGCGGAAATCATACTCCAAAAAAATCGAGGAAATTGTAAAAATTTTCAATTGATTGAATTTAATCAAGAGTGAAATAGCGAAGTAGCGCACAAGAGCGAACAGCAAATAGCAAGTCGTCAGGAAAATTGTACCTGGCCAAAACAGTAAGCAGTTTTGTGACGGTGACAAAGACATAAATCAAAGTTTAAAAGTGAGCCCACGGCCTGATGGATTGATGCTTCTCCATATATTTTCAGAACAAGAAACCACGGAAGATACGGAACCCACAGAAAATAAAGCCAGTCTTCCGACTACTCACGACTCGCTCTTTCGCTTCCTGCGGTTTGCAATTAAAACTGGCCCAAAAAGTGTCAGCCAGCTCAGGCTTGAAGCCAGCGCGACAAACCATCCAGCCGCATTGGTTTCACCCAAAAAATCCAAACCAGTCGGGTAACACACCACCAGCATCAGGAGAAAATTCAGGGCAAGAATCGCAATTACTCCGCGAGGCTCAATCTGAGTGGCCTGAATGCCGACAACCGGTGCTATTTGTGGAACTCCCAGGTCAGGAAACAATTCTGAGCTGTGTGTGGCAGATGCAGGCAACTGATGCCATTGCGTGAGTTGGGCGCCGAAAAGAGCTACCTTTTGATTTACTTCAGTGTAGGAGCTGGCATTGAGTGTGGTCACTGAAAACGTCCCTCCCTGATCCTGCTCCGGGTCGTACCAGGTGATATAAACCGGATCGGAGGAATGCCAGGGAAATTGGGTTGGATGGAATTTGATCGCTCCAATTTGATCACGTCTGAGAGCAAACCGCGTTCGTTCTCCAACATAAATCAACCGCTCTTCGGTCAAAAAGACAAAGCCGATGTCCCACGAATAGTCCCCATCATAGATCTGCCGGTCCGCCGAAGGAGAAAGTCCAACAAATGTTCCCCTGGGTGTGTGCCAATCTTTGTTTTCTGTGTTGAATCGTTGAGCCAGCAACCGAGCCATGTGTGGATACCTGCTCAAGGCCAGTCGGTTGAGCGCAACTCCGAAAAAAAGTGGAATCACTACCAAACTAATCAGATATATTGGGAAAACCGAGGTCCAGGCCAGATCCCGATAGGTCACAATGCCCCCTATCAACATTGGCAATCCCCAAATAATCCCCAATTGAATCCATAAAACCCGACGTGATTTTTGCTTACGCAGACTTGATGAAAAAATCAGGTTGGCTGGTTCATTGGTCTCGGCGTGGAAGACTTCGGGCAGTTCATAGCGGTTGTCTGGCTCAGCGGCGGATTCAGCCAGCAATGCCTGCAAGTGTTCACGTGGAATCCCACCTTTCCAGGCAATGGCTTCGGCCCGCTTGCGGGTTGAAGGATGAGTCAGAAGCTTTTCTCCGAATTGATTCCACTCCAGTGGCATCAGGTTATGGCGGGTGATTTCCTTGAGTGCGGTAATCATGGCCTGGGGATCTTTGGTCAATTCGACTGCCTCAGCATCAGCCGTAAATTCAAATCGCCGCGAGAGATAAAAATACCCCATCAAACAGACAAGCAACACCACTGGTCTGACAATCCCTTGCGCACCAGCCAGCGGCCCCGAAAGTTTGATAAAACTCCCAATGTAGACCGAAGCCACCACCGCCAGCATCAGGCCAGTCACCAGATAGTTTGGATGTTTGTGTTTCAGGTGACCAAGTTCGTGGGCCACAATGGCATCAACTTCACGGCGGTTCAGTCGGGAAACAAGGTCTTCGCTCAACAAAACATTCCCGCCAGCAACGGCAAACGCATTGATGAGCGGTTCTTTGGGCGAACTCAAAATAAAAATTTCTTTTACTTTCACCCCAGCCTGGGTGGCGAGTTCAAAAACCCGGTTGCGCAAATCGCCAGGAGTCAGAACGACCTGTTTGAGTCGCTTCAAACTATTGAGCACCAGTTGACCGATAAACCAGAACACCAGTGTTCCGCTGACGGCCATTAACGCCCAGAGGTATTTCTGTGCTATCAGTGAACTCAGGGTTATGCCCAGTCCAGCCCACGTTACAAACGAGAAGATGCTTTTTACAATGGCCAAAGTAATGATTTCGCGCCGACTCGCCTGGAGTTGTCGCATTCGGCTCACAAAGGGAATGGTTATGAGTTTGCAACAGAGTTCCACCAGCAATGGTGGACCAACCAGGGTGATGACGACCATCAGCGTGTCGTTGCGGGGGCGTCCAGTCAAAAAGGAAATCAGGTTTCGGTCAATGACGGAATCCAGGACCGACAACCAGATCAACCAGTATCCGGCCATCGTCCATTCCACCAGCCGCTGGAGTTCAGCCCCGACGCGCGGCAGATTCTCCGTCATCTGTCTGGCCTTCCGAAGCGACCAGACCACAAATCCAATGGGCAGCAAAATCAGCAACACCAGTGGTATCAAGGCTTTCAGAATATCCCACACCCGGTATCCAAACCGGAGTTGGATCGGTGGAATCACCCCTGATGGAGTTTCCAGGTTAAATTCCTTCTGGTACGCCATGATGTATGGGCTGACTTGCCGTACTTCGAGGCCCTTCGCTTCGGAAAAATTGATTGGTTTGTGGCTCAGGTAGACATTCAGGGTTTTTAATTTGATTGTCCGGCAGGCAGTCACCAGCGGGTTGAGGTCAAATTGAAACTGATTGACAAGCCCCGAACGTTGCAGGAGCCGATCACCTCTGGCTGAAAGGTGAATTGAATATTTTTGAACCCGCTCGTGGACCTTCCCAATTTTCCCGCCAAACACCTGCTGAAACGGCTCAACCAGCGACGGTGCTTTTTCCGGAGGAAAACTCACATAGAGCGAAACGTAGGTTTGATGCCCACCAAAGGATTGATAGACGGTCAACATTGCGGATGGAATCCGCTCGCCTTCCGGGATTTCCTCTTCATATTCCTCATCGCCTTCATAGGCTAACTCAGGATCACTGGTATAGGCTGAGTCTTCCCATTCCTGATCCTGAAGTTCCTCTAAATCAGGGAGTTCCGGTTTCTGGCGTGCCGGAGCACACCCAGTCAAGCTCAAACTCCCTCCAAGGAGCAATCCCAGGATCAACAAAGCTGGCATCACTGGCCAGTCGGACCGATTGAACGCAGATTTCAGCATAGAAAATACCCATTGAGAATGAAGAATTGAGAATGAAGAAT
>DAOQNB010000062.1:0-13660 GCA_035335845.1 Acidobacteriota bacterium
CATTCTTCATTCTTCATTCTTCTAATTTCGGTGGTTTGAAAATAGAGAGACCTTGCAATCTGGGCGGTGGATCGCCGTCCGTGCGTGGAGTTTTAACCAGCATCACTGGTTCGCTCTTCACATTGCCGAACAGCACCCGGACCGGTACTTTCAGTGTGGCTTGCGCCAGGCAAAGGTACCGGTCCGGGTGCGGTTCGGCTTGAGTTGAGCAGACCCAGTCCTGAGAGGTTTTCGAAGGTTATTTTCAAACCACCGATTTTTTTCACCAGGAAGATTTCTATGGCGGCTGTACTTCCAAAGCCTGAGTTGTGGCCTGTTGTACTGCGGTTTGATTTAGCAATGCAAATGATGGAAGCACAATTTTTTTACAGAGATTTGGCCATCAAAACCGATAATAAAGAATTCTAAATAATTGAAAACAAAAAAACTACTGACTATTGACTACTGACTCTTAACTTTTTGCAACTGACTTCGCCTAATCATTATGGACCAGCCACGCACTCGCCAGGAACTTTATGAACGCATTCGGCGGACTTCGCGCGAGGAGTTTATCCTTGAGGAAATGATCCGGCTTGGGTTTTGGCCGCGCGAAGGTCAGACACCATCTGATCCAGCCGATGAAATCCGTCGTCGTGGCGAATTGTCACGAGAGCTGGCAAAGCTCCGGACCGAGAACGCCCGATTGTACAACGAACAGGCGTTGATTCAGGAAATGCGCAAGCGCCGGCTGGCTGAATCACGTCAGAAGCAGCAGGAAACAAAAGCCCGGCACGAACGCGAGCGCCAGGAACGCGCCCAGAAATGGCGTGAGAAAAAACAACACGAAATTGTTTTTCTTGGAGAGACGGTTTCGGGCGGACTGAACTACACCAAGTGTGATGAAGCCCGATTAAACCAAAACGGGCTGCCAGCCTTTTCCACGGCTGAAGACATTGCGGCGGCAATGGGGATTTCGCTCAGTGATTTGCGCTTTCTGGCTTTTGATCGAAAGACCTCGACCGTTTCGCATTATGTCCGGTTCAAAATCCCCAAAAAAACCGGCGGCGAACGCTTGATTTCAGCCCCCAAACCACACCTGAAGGCTGCCCAGGAGTGGATTTTGCACTCAATTTTGGAAAAGGTGACACTTCACGAAGCGGCCCACGGTTTTCGGACTGGCCGTTCGATAGTGACCAATGCCCAGCCGCATCTCAAAGCTGAAGTTATTATCAATATTGACTTAAAAGACTTTTTCCCTTCGATTGCTTATCCCCGCGTGAAAGGGTTGTTTCGGTCACTTGGGTATTCTGAGCAGGCAGCCACGATTTTTGGGTTAGTCTGTACCGAACCGGACGTGGAAGAGGTTGAACTGGATGGGAAGAGGTACTTTGTGGCGCTTTCAACTCGTCATCTTCCGCAAGGAGCACCAACCAGCCCGGCGTTGACCAACATTTTGTGTCGTCGGCTGGATCGAAGACTGACGAAACTGGCCCAGGATCGTGGATTTGTCTACAGCCGGTATGCTGATGATTTGACGTTTTCAGCTTCGGGTGAAGCAAAACAGAATATTTGCAACGTGTTGCGCGGGGTCGAGTCCATTACCGCTCACGAAGGTCTGGCCATCAACACGGAAAAAACCCGAATTCTGCGCCATTCACGTCAGCAGGAAGTCACGGGCGTGGTGGTCAACGAAAAGCTCAATGTTTCGCGTGAGGAATTAAAGCGCTTTCGGGCCGTGTTGTTTCAGATTGAAAAAGATGGTCCAGAAGGGAAGCGATGGGGAAATTCAAAGGATGTAATTGCTTCGATTCAGGGTTTTGCCAACTACGTGGCCATGGTCAATCCTGAAAAAGGCGCTGAGTTTCAGGCTCAGGTGAAAGCAATTATTCAGAAATATGGGTGGCAACGCCCGGCCTCACATCAAAAGCGGCCTCTTGTGTCTGAATCCCAGTACCCAGGTCCGGCATCTTCAACAACCCCCGAACCACCTTCCGTCACGACTCCAGAACCTGAGTCACCCAAAAAAGACGAAAAGAAGTGGTGGAAGCTGTTTTAAGTGAAAAACGAATAGCAAGTGGTACGACAGGCATTGAGTCAAGCTCAATGATTATCTTCGCTATTAAATGGTTTGATTTCATATGTTTGTGAGGGGCTGGTCTATGGGATACACAACCACATTCTCTGGAGTGTTTTACTTTAATAAGCCTCTTACACCTAAAGCCATCGAGAGGCTGAAAAAGCTTGAACGAATGGACGGACGTGATTTTGATGATGATCGCCCTCAAGGGTATTGTCAGTGGAATTTGACCAAAGATTTAAAGGGGTTGACCTGGGATGGTGCTGAGAGATTTTATAACTATATTGAGTGGCTCGAATGGATTATTAAGCGAATTCTAAGGCCATCAAAAATTGAATTAAATGGAGCTGTTGAATATCAAGGTGAATACATCGGAGATTGTGGCGCCATCATTGTGAAAGCCAATCAGGTACGACTGGCGAGGGTTTCAGTTCTGGAAGCACTGGAACTGAAAGCCTTTAAAGAGTTTGTTTTAGATAGCGAATATGGCGAAGCCATTTGGGAACGGTGGCGCCTTCATAAAAAGACGTTGCAGGCAAAATTGAACCAGTCATAAGCTCAATGGCTGGTTTTTGGTTCAAAAGAAAAGGCCGTGGTTTACAAACCACGGCTTTTTCTTTTGAGGTGTCATAATCAATTTGCAGTCCCTGTATGAGAAAATAGTCAAGTGATTTAACCAAACAAACTTAGCGAACTACTGACTACTGACTACAAACTGATCCACTCGCGCATTGCTTACCCAACATTGACCCCAAAGCCGCGAGCCATAGCGGCCAGGCCACCTTTGTACCCCTGTCCGACAGCCCGAAACTTCCATTCATTGTTGTGGCGGTAAATTTCGCCAAAAATCATGGCTGTTTCAATACTGGCATCTTCCGAAAGGTCATAACGGACAATTTCACGGGCGTTTTCATCATTCACAATGCGAATGAATGCTGAGCCAATCATGCCAAAGTTCTGGCGCCGGGCTTCGGCGTCGTGAATCGTGACACAGAACACCATTTTCTGAACATCACCTGGAACCCGGGTCAGATCAACCCGAACAGCTTCGTCGTCACCTTCACCAGCCCCAGTGCGATTATCACCGCTATGGACAACTGATCCATCCGGTGACGTGAGGTTGTTATAGAACACAAAATCGTTATCGCTACGAACTTTTCCTGTGGCTGCCAGCATAAAGACACTGGCATCGAGGTCAAAATCCGCGCCATCAGTGCCGCGCGCATCCCATCCCAGACCAACCAGAACTCTTTTCAGCCCTGGTTCGCTTTTTTCGAGGGAAACATTGCCACCTTTGGAAAGAGAGATTCCCATTGTTGCCTCCCATGACAAATTGTTGAAGAAATGAAAGTTAGCGTTTCGAATCGCGAGACGGATGGTTGAGATATCGTGTCGCGGTTCGTAGATATTGATCCCTCAATTTGGGATCTTCAATCGTGTTGGCTACATCGAGCAAATCAGGGTCAGGTGGTGGAAGTGGTTGTGGGGGAAGGAGCGTCGGGAGAGAGCGCCGCTTTTCTTCCACCCAGGCCGAATCCACGACCACCTGAATGCGGGCCACAAGTGGCTGACCCAGTGTTGAGTTAAGCCGAAAGAGAACCTGATCGGTGAGCGCCTCAAGCTGTTTTTTCCAGCGCTGGTCAAGTGTGGCCACGGTCAAAAGTTTTCCTGACAGGCTGACGGGAGCACTAATCCGGGATGTTGCCTGCCCGACGGCCAGATCCCAGGCCGCAAAACAGGCGCTTTCCAGAATTTCTTCATTTGGGCCCGCCGCCTTGATCATCAGGGGCAGCAACCGTGACATACTTTCCATGGCATCCTTCTTCCCCCACCAGTTCAGATCAGTTTGATTCAGATACAAAAGTAATTCAGGAAAGACCAGAGATGGTTTTATTTTTGGTTGGCTGGGGCTGATTGCTGTTGCGCTCGTTTATTTTGTTCTTCGATCATTTCCTGGCGAGCTTTATTGACGGCGGCGACGGCTTCATTCACCAGTGCGGCAGCGGTTGGATTGTCTGGAACGACTGCATCCAGGCCAACATAGCGATTGGTAATTTCGGGCTTGCCAGTGGCGTCAAATTTGACACGTAATTCCCCCAGGAATTTGGTCTCATTAAAATTGGTCACAAAGGCAACATTGCCGATTTTTTCAAGCGGTAACTGATAGGTTTGGCCAAATGCAGAAATCATCACATCGGCTTCCTGACAACTCGTTGCCAGAAGTTTGGCTTTGTCAACTGGCATATAGGCCACCACCACCAGGACATCCACCGATTTGCGCAATTCCGGCAGCACTTCGCGCGCAGCCTTTTCAGGGTCGCGCCAGAGATACCCAAGGTGGCTGGCGGGGGCTGGTTCGCTCAGGCCAACAATTCCAACTTTGATTTTCCCTTTCGGCAATCGAGTGCTTTTCACTTCACGAATGATGTAGGGGAGCACTGGAATATGGCTATTGGCCGCCGCCTCGGGGGTTAAATTCGCCGAAATCAGTGTTTTAAGCGCTGGAAATTCAACTGGCGCCGTTTTCTGCTGGTCTTTGGTCAAGTACCGGCTGAGGTATGGCAGATCATGAAACGAGATGTTGGCTGCATCAAATGGAAACTGACTATAGCCGCGCAAGGCGTACAGGTTTTGGACTTCGATATCCTTGAGCGGCGGCGTGTAGTTCGCGCCAGCATCGTTGAGAAAGTTACCCACGTTCACTTCCAGGAAGGGGGTTGCCGGATAGGTTTCCCGAAATCCCTGGGCATACCCTGTCAGTCGGGCCAGTCCGCCCATCGGATGCGCCCGACAACCGCAATCTTCAATTTTGCCTCGGGTGTCGCCACCATAAAAAATGGCCAGACCGGCACCGTCATCCGTACCCAGTAAATTTTTGAAGGCATCAGATTGGGGTGGAGCCTGGGTTTGGGCACGCAATGAACGTGGGGCCAGATAGCCACCGAGGCCAAGTGAAACACACAGAAATGCAAGGACAGAAAACCGAAAAAAACGCGAAATCATAAGCACGTAAACCTTTTGATTGAGGTAGGTTGAAATTGGGTCGTTGGTTTTGGAAATCTGGTGACATTCAATGCTGAACCAAACTCAAAAACCGCCTCCGCAACACTCAAGTACCTCAATCAAGAGATTTGTGATTGATGGTGGCTGATTTAGTGTCCACCGGATGACGGTTGTTGTTGCCTGGCTCGTTTGATTTGTTCTTCCACCATTTCCTGCCGGGCTTTTTCAATGGCAGTTTTGGCTTCGGCAACAACTGAAGCCGCCTGAGCGTCGTCAGGAACAAATGAGTCGAGCGCGACATACCGGTTCACAAAGGTTGGTTTGCCGGCTGTGTCAAATTTGATTCGGAGTTCACCCAGGAATTTGGTTTCGCTAAAACTGGTGACAAATGAAACATTGCCGACCGTTTCAAGCGGGGATTGATAGGGTTGACCAAATGCCGAGATCACCACATCGGCTTCCTGGCAATTGGTCGCCAGCAATTTGGCTTTATCAACCGGCATATACGCCAGCACGATTAACAAATTGACTTTCTTGCGCAGTTCGGGAAGGACTTCACGGGCTGCTTTGTCCGGATCCCGCCAGACATACCCAAATTGGGCGGCTGGTGCGGGTTCACTCAGGCCAACGATGCCCACTTTGATCTTTCCTTTGGGAACGCGTGGGCTTTTGATTTCCCGAATAACATAGGGCACCACCGGGCTGTGACTTTGGGCACCAGTTTCGGGTGTCAGGTTGGCTGAAATCATGGTTTTGAGACCCGGGAATTCAGCCATAGCCGTTTTTTGCTGATCTTTGGTCAAATATCGGCTCAGGTATGGCAGATCGTGGAATGTGATATTGGCGGCATCGAAGGGAAACTGGCTATACCCATGCATGGCATAGAGGTTTTGGGTTTCGATGTCCTTGAGCGGTGGCGTGTTGGTGATCCCAACATCGTTGAGATAATAGCCAGCGTTCAATTCCAGGACCGGAGTTGTCGGGAACAATTTTCGAAAAGACTGTGTGTAACTGACGCGCCGCGCCAGACCCCCCATGGGATGGGCCCGTCAACCACAGGTGTCGATATTGCCCCGAGTATCACTTCCATAGAGGATGGCCAGTGCGGCACCGTCATCGGTACCAAGCAGATTTTTGAAGGCTTCTGACATCACCGGCGTTTGGGTCGGTGACTGGCGGGGGGCTGAAAACACCGCCGCCATGCCGTTCACCAGAACAAACAACAGTGCGAACGAAAAAAATCGAAGTAAACGTGAATTCATGACAGATACTGCCTTGTTGTAAAGGATAGAGGTAGATGGGGCTCCAATTCCGGAGTTTCCCTCGCAGGTCTCTTCGCAAGCCGGGGTTACGATGGGTTGGTCGAAGGGGTCCCCTTCCGATCTGGAAAACTGGTTTCCCCTGCTGATACTTTGGAAATTGCTTTTTTGGCGCTTTCTAAAGCGGTGTGAATTTGCTTGATGGTTTGTTGTTTGGCTTCCAGATTGATGCTCTGGTTGTCCATCAATTGTCTGAGTTGCTTTTCACTATTTTCCAACCGGATCAAATGGTCGGTGAGTTCAGCCCGCGAGGCAGAAGTCTGAGCGGGTGAAGCAATTTGTTGCTTGAGTTTAAAAATGGTTTCCTTGACTTCAGTCAGGATTTGTCCTGGATCGTTGGTTTCCGGTGTGCGTCCAGGGTTTTCCGTGGGGACTGGTCCTTCGGCGCCGCCCGTCCGATCTGGGAATGGCTCTGGGGCCGGAGCGGGTGATTCAGGTAAGTGACCAGATTGGGCTGGGGAGGGGGTTGATTCTGTTCCGGCCAGTTTCGAATAAGCCGCAAATAAAATGAGCAACAGACCAATCAAGAGAATCAATCCACCGCCGATGCCTGCCAGTATCCACCGTAGAGACCGACCTGATGAGGCACTTGGTGCTGGTTGTTGGGGCACAGGGCCTATCGGTGCTGGTGCTGGTCTGGCTGGTGCGGCGGCTGGTGCAGTTGGGGCACTGGCCAGCGGGGCCGTGAGGGGGGGCGGCAATGGTGCTGCCGCTCCAGGTGACGGTTGTGTGTGTGATGGAAACGCTGAGTAATTTGGCGACGGAGGTGAAAGCGATCCAAGGAGCGCTGTCATTGGGGTGACCGGGGGAGGCGTCCCATTTTCAGGATCAGCGATGGGGGCTAACACATTGAAGGTCTGGGTAATGGTTAAATTGTTTCCGACTGGGAGGGATTCACCGTCAAATCGAGCCACGATCACGGTGATGTTATCTTCACCACCACGTTCATTGGCCAAATCAATCAGGGCACGACAGGCAGCATCCAGGCTCGGTGAAGTGAGCACAATGCTTTGCATTTCCAGATCTTGAACCTTGTTTGAGAGTCCATCGCTGCACAGAAGCAGGAAATCCCCGCGACACAGAGCAATCGCCGTGACCTCAGCATTTAAATGTGGCTGTGTCCCAAGGGCTTGCAAAATCACATTGTTGGGGATATTGCGTGGATCAACCCCAGTTTTTTTAATGGCGTTGGCCCAGGATTGATCTTCCGTGATTTGTTTAATTTGTCGTCCCCGGACGATATAGGCTCGCGAATCACCAACTTGCGAAACATACAACTGGCCTTGATGAACAAAGGAGGCCGTGAGGGTTGCTCCGAGGCCACGCACGCTCATATCAGACTGGGATTTTTCCCAAATGCGTCGATTGGCAATCTCAGACGCCCGGCGTAAGGCTTCAGGGACTGGTACTCCGGGCGCGGCTTCTTTGGCCATTTCTTCGAGCAGGATTTGAACCGCCATCGCGCTGGCGACTTCCCCTGCCGCTGCCCCGCCCATCCCATCACTGACCACAAACAGGCTGCCACGATGGCCAAGCCGGTGGTTGAGAACTGCTGGAGACAACCCCGTCTCGCCAGTGGAGATATCAGCCACCAGAAAACTGTCTTCATTTCCGCTTCGGCGCCGACCAACATCGGTGCGTGCTGAAACAGAAATCAGAATGTCATTCTGAGAAACCGACATATCCATGAGAACCTGATCCTTACAGTACTCAACATGATCTGGGAACGTATTCCCAGACCCGATGAAAGCAGAGCAACCTGAGCCAGGCCCGATGGTGGGTGGTCAGGCGCCATTTTCAGAAAGGTTTTATTGCACTTCAAAGCGGAAGAGCTGTTTTCCAATCAAAACCACATCTCCGGGTTTGAGGGCAACATCGCCGTCAATTTTAATAAAGGTCCCGTTGCGTGAATTCTCATCATTGAGAATAAACTGGTCACCGCGACGCGAAATCCGGGCGTGGCGGCCTGACATATAGCCATCATGCGGAAAGCGGATATCGCCTGAATTGCGGCCAACTGTGACCTGGTCAGAGTCCAGGTTATAGACTTCGCCTTCGCCGCCACCTTCCTGGATGAGCCGTAACCGGGCGATTGGTCCTCGCGTTGGAGAGGCAATCGCAATGGTGGATTCGGCGGGTTGTCCAGCGAGTTTATTCCCGCATGAGGCACAAAAACTGCTACCGGCTGGGTTTGATTTGCGGCAGTTGGGGCAAATGTTGCCCCCAGACGGCTTTTCGTCCTGGCGGGGAGGTGACACTTGCGTGGGGCCCGGATAGCCGCCCTGCATTGGGCCACCGGGGCCAACCTGAGCCACAACGGTTGGTGGCGCCGCCATGGGCTGGGCAATCACCGTCGGTGGTGCCACCATGGGCTGAGCAATCACCGTTGGTGGGGCCGCCATCGGCTGAGCAATTACCGTTGGTGGGGCAACCGGGGCCGAGGGCTGGGGCGAGGGTTTGGGAGCGACCGGGATGGCCACTGGCGGTGGGGCCGCGGCGGGTGCCCGGTGAAGCGGAGACCCACACTGTTGACAAAATGCCCAGGAAGAATCATTGACTGCCCCACAGGTACCGCATAAAACTTCGCCTGGTCCCGGCATGTCCCCAGGCCCTTTGGGGGACTCGTATCCACCGCCCACAACATTTGCTGGGGCAACAAGTGTAGCTGGGGCCTCAAGCGGTGTCGCACACATCCGACACATGGTTGCCGTGGGTTTGTTTTCCGCCCCACATCGAGGACAGGTCGTGATTGCCATTGCGAAAAATCTCCTCTTTCTCAGGTTATGTGAAAGTAAGGGCCCTATATGTAGCCTGGAACCAAAAATATGATTGCTGGAAGGTAGGTAAGGTCGTTGATGAATGCCCGATGATGTATCGGCGAAATATACCACAGGCGTTGCAAACCAAGACAAGGTCAATTTATAAGGGGTTGAGGTTTTAAATAAAGGATAAGGAGTGAAGAATGACGGAACCCCTCTGAGCCCTGGACCTGAGGCAAATGTAAATCAGTTGAATAGCTGGGCTGACGTCATTCTCTATCCTGCATTCTTTGATTTTTGCGCCTAACTCCTGGTTAGAGTTCGATTTCCTGTCCTGGTTCAAGGATTTTCTGCTGGATGAGTTCACCCACCAGGACCAGCGTTTCAAGTTCGCCATTTAATTCGTCACAACAGGTGCGCAGGTTATTGCGCCCATTAAACAGCTTTTTGATCCGGGCCATGTTGGGTTCAAATTCTTTTTCGATGGGGAGCGTATAAAAACTGTCGCCGCACACATAGGTTGCTGAAAGGTCAGGAAACTCTTCGTCAATCAACCGACTGGCTTCATCATACCGACGCATGGCCTCCATTAACAATTGCTGGGTGTTGAGCGAGATTTTGCAGTCACGGGTGACCGGCAGTGACCGAAAGGCAAACTCACCGCGCATCCAGTACACCAGTTTATAGATGACGACTTCGCCGCGAAAATCCTTCATTTCTGCATCAACGATAAACCCTTGATCAAAATAGAGATGGGCTTCACGACCGGCTGATTGAACAGTCAAAATTCCAGTTTTTCGGCCACCTTCAAGCATCTGGAGCAATTCAGGTAACGCGATTTGTGCCAGTTGACCTGACATATCCGCCGGGCGACGGGTGCGCTGCAAGATTTTGCGAACCCGGATGGTCAGTTCGGCAATACTGAATGGTTTGACCCAGTAATCTTCGACACCACGATCCAGGGCAGCAATTCGCTCCATTTCCTGACCACGTGAGGTGAGGCAGACAAATGGAACCCGGCTCAGGGTTGGGTGACGGCGCAACTGGGCAAAAAGCTGACTGCCATCCATTTTGGGCATTAAAAGGTCAGAAATAATGAGGGTGGGTTCGGTCGCGACCGCAATGTTAAAGGCTTCCTCGCCGTTACTGGCGGTGAGAATCTTGCAGCCCAGGCGGTTAAAGGCCGCGTTTAGCAGTTGAACCACACCGGGTTCGTCGTCAACCAGCAGCAAGGTATGGTCCGGAAACTTCATGTCCGTATCCCGCATGGCGGCCTCGGGCGTGGGCGGGGTTTCCCCTTCAATCACCCAGGTGCCTTTGGCGCCTTGGGCCCATTCATCGCGGTTGACATTGACCATTTCAACCAGTTCTTTTCGATACTGGGCATCTTTGGCGCCCAACGGCGGCAAGGCATTGACCAGCCCAATCGCTGCGTCAGCCTCCTTTTTATTAATCAGAATTTCCAGCAGGTTGCGCATGCGCTGGTAGGCATCTTCAAACCGACCAAGCTGCATGTTGATATCAACCAGTTGGCGCAAAATGGTCATGCGCTGGTCGCTGGTGCCAAGTCGCTCGGCCTTTCGAAAAAAAGCCAGAGCCAGGTCCATTTCTTTCCGGCTCCGGTGTAATTCAGCCGCCTGGCATAAAATGGAAACCGCCTTGTCGGGCAATCCAGCCGCCTGATACAGATCGCCAAGTTGCTGCATGCTGAAAATATTAGTGGGATCTGTCAAAAGATCCTTCTCAAACCTGTCAATTTCACGACGTATTTTGGCGTCATCAAGCATGCTGGCCATTTGTTGACCAACTGAGCGAACACGATCAAACAGTCCCATGTGGTTCTTCGCGCCAACCGTTCAGCCTCAATTCAAGCCAGAGCCAGCTTTGAAGAGCATTGTGAATTATGACAAATGAACCAGCCAGCACTCTATATTCAATGAGGTAGCTTGTTCATATTTCATAATTTTAAGGCGTGAGAGCGAGCGCGACCTCCTTCCAGGTAAATGATAAAGACACGATTCCGCAGGGTTGAAAACTGCCTGGTGAGTCAGGTGGATAACTCAGCAGGGGGCAGGAAAGGTTTGGATCAAAGAGCCGAAACTGGTCCAACTGGGTGTAACCGGGTTTGCGGTACGGAGTTTGCTTGAGAAAAATTGCTTGGTTGTGGAGCGAAAAATCCCCAGTGATTGTGCTTGCTGGGTGGCGCCGTTCGTGGTTGGTAAAGGTGATGGCCCGCCATCCTGGGGTTCCTGCCCTTGCCAGATCGAGTGGCCTTGAGCCGTAGCTGAGACTGAAAATAACCAACCGGGGGAGACTGTGGGCATTATAGGCGTGTTCGCAAATCCTGGAAAGCACAAAGAAACCATGCATCGCAAGTTGTTTCAGGTTGCATCCAGCGATACAATTGGATTCTTCTCATCCTCAACTTGACGACATGTGGATTTCTCCTGTGAAAATGCTCCTTTTCCTCAGCTTGTTGTGTTACGGCGTTGGCGTAGTTCATTCCCTCTGGTTGCTGATCCGTAAGCAAAACGTATTGTTTCCGGTG
This sequence comes from Acidobacteriota bacterium, assembly GCA_035335845.1. Classification (GTDB taxonomy): domain Bacteria; phylum Acidobacteriota; class Blastocatellia; order Chloracidobacteriales; family Chloracidobacteriaceae; genus JACQXX01. The sequence goes on from DAOQNB010000062.1 coordinate 11,686, forward strand.
GCAATGGGCGCCATGGTGGTTGGATTTCTGGCCCACACGGCATCGCTGGTCATGCGGGGAATCGAAGTGCAGCGCTATCCGCTGATGATGCATCAGGAAGTCAGTTCGTTTCTTGCCTGGGCGGTGATGGCCTACTTTCTTGGGGCTCAATTCTGGTACCGCTCCAAATCGCTTTCGCTCTTTGTCATTCCAGTCGTGTTTATTTTCACAGCCACCGCGTTGCTTTTACCGGCTGATCAGGAAGTCCCATCGTTGCTTCGGTTTGGGGAAAATTCCCCATTACTGGTCGTGCATGCCAGTGTGTTTGTGCTGGCCTATGCCGCATTTGTGATTACGTTTTTGGCTGGTGTTATGTATCTCATTCAGGAACGCGAATTAAAGCTCAAACGCTTTGGTTCCTTTGTGTTCCGGTTGCCATCACTCGATACCTGCGACGATCTGAGTTATAAGTCACTGGGGATTGGGTTTGTGTTGATGACATTCGGAATCGTGACTGGAATTGTCGGTTCACACCACGTCGCCGGAATTTACTGGCGCGGCGACCCATCAGAATTTCTCGCCCTGGCGACCTGGATTATCTACCTCTTTATGATTCATTGTCGCCTGACGGCAGGCTGGCGAGGCCGACGGGCGGCTCTGGTGGGGATTGTCGGATTTGCGATGACCCTGGTCAGTCTGGTTGGGGTCGGATATTTAAGCGGCTTTCACTTTGAATGAGGTCACCCACCACACACGAACAGACTTTTTCATCCCCGCTGGTCGTCACATGATCGAAACTATGAATCTGGTACTCATTGGACTCAATCACAAAACTGCACCGGTTGAAATTCGCGAGCGGCTCGCATTTGGCTCGCAAATGCTGCATCACGCCCTCCACCATCTGGTTGACCGAGCGAATGTGGAAGAGGGGATGATTGTCTCGACCTGTAATCGGGTTGAAGTCCTGGCCAAAACGGCGGCCCATCCAAGCGAAGCGCGACACATTATCACCCAGTTTTTATACAATTATCACACACTGCCTCAATCTGAGGTAGCACCCCATTTGTATATTCATGAAGGCCAGCAGGCTGTCCGCCATGTTTTCCGAGTGGCTTCAAGCCTGGATTCGATGGTGGTTGGGGAGCCACAGATTTTGGGGCAGGTCAAAGACGCCTATAACGAAGCCGTCAAAGCCGGGGTCGTCGGACGAACCCTCTATCGGCTTCTGCCACGGGCGTTTTCGGTTGCCAAGCGGGTCCGAACCGAGACCGGGATTGCGTCATTTGCGGTGTCGTTGAGTTATGTGGCGGTTGAACTGGCTCGAAAAGTCTTTGAAGACCTGCGCACCAAAACCGCGCTCTTGATTGGGGCCGGCGAAATGGCTGAACTGGCGGCCAAACATCTGGTGGCAAGTGGAATTCGCAAAGTGCTGGTCGCTAACCGCACCCCTGAAAATGCCAAAAAACTGGCTGAAACACTGGGCGGAGGTGACTGGATGACGTTAGATTCATTGCCGGGGCGGCTGCACGAAGCCGACATTATCATTGCTTCAACCGGGGCTGAGACCTATGTGGTTGATGCGATGATGGCACGCTGGGCGCTTGAAAAACGTCGAAACCGTCCGATGTTGTTGATTGATATGTCGGTTCCGCGCAATATTGACCCGTCAATTGCCAATTATGACAACCTGTTTGTGTTTGATGTGGATGACCTGGAAAGCGTTATTGCCGCCAATTTGCGCGAGCGGCAACGCGAAGCCCAGCGGGCAGAAGGGATTATCGAGGTTGAAGCCGAGCAGTTTGTTGCTTCCTTTAACGAGGCTGATCTTGGCCCCACCGTGGCCGCCCTAAAATCACGACTCACTCAGCTTGCCCATAACGAATTTGAGCGCCAGCGGCGCCATCTGGGAAATTTAACCCCGGAGCAGGAAGAAGCGATCAAAACCATGTTGCTGGGTTCATTTGTCAACAAAGTGATGCACCCGATGATCCGTGGC
>DAOQNB010000063.1:0-13317 GCA_035335845.1 Acidobacteriota bacterium
ATTTAGTGATTTTCTCCTCCACGACATTGGCACCGGGGATGGAATTGTCCAAAACGGTGGGCTTTCAACCCGGAATAAAATGCGGACGCCTCCGTTGTGGGGACTTCGTACCCGCAACCAGTATATGCACGACGGAGCGACGCTCTCGCTGGATGAAGCCATCATGCGTCATCGGGGCGAAGCGTCAGACGTTATCGAGCGCTACAAAACGCTGTCCCGCCGCAAAAAGGACGACCTGTTCCGATTTCTGGATTCGCTGTAAATCAAAAGGGGGAGGGGTTATCTCCCATAAGCGCCAGAATAAGAAAACTGATGTCCTTTCCGGTGGCATTGAACGCTGCTTTTGTCGGGCCGGTGTCTCGCCCTGGCCGTGACCGTGGGCTTCGCACCACGGCTATTGAACAACCGACCCTGCGGGCCTCAAACCCTTATCCTGGCGCTTATGGGGCTATCCCCTCGGGTGGTACTGACTTTTTGATTGCTCTTTTCTGTGTATTGCGTGGTTTGTTACTTTGAAATTCAATATTTATGCGCGTCCTTTGAGCATTCCGTGCCAGTAGAGTTCAGGTAACACATACTTTTTGACCAGATACATGCTGAGTCGTTCCTTGGATTGATCAAATGGGAATGTCTCCTGGGGATTGAGATCATAATCAAACTCAGCCATCACCAGCTTGCCGTACCCGGTCACGAGCGGGCAGGAGGTATAGCCAGTGTAGCGGGCAGGGAAGGGAACGCCCCGCATCATGGCTTCCAGATTGCGCACCAGAACCGGAGATTGTTTGCGAATCGCCGCCCCAGTTTTTGAAGTCGGCAGGCTGCTGGCATCGCCCAAACTGAAAATGTTGGGATAGCGCACGTGCTGCAAGGTCTCTTTATTGACATCTACCCAGCCGGCTTCATTGGCCAGCGGGCTGCGCTTGATGAAATCCGGAGCTGATTGCGGTGGGGTCGCGTGGATCATGTCATAGTGCAGGGTGACAATTTCCTGGGTATCGAGATGCTGAAAGACGGCTTCTTTTTTCTCGGGTCGAATCTCGATCAGGTTGTGACGGTATTTGGTCTCAATCCCTTTGCGTGCAATGACTTGATCCATTGAATCAGCGTATTTTTTCACCTGGAAACTGGTGGCTGCGGCAGACGCATAAATGATCTTTGTTTTGTCGCGGACACCAGACTGTCGAAAATAATCATCGGCCAGGTACATAATTTTTTGCGGGGCGCCCCCGCATTTAAATGGCGGTGGAGGCTGTGTAAAGATGGCCGTGCCGCCTGAAAACGCTTTGATATTTTCCCAGGTCGTGTTGACTGTTCCGTACGAGTAGTTGCTGCACACCCCATTTTTGCCGACAGCATCTTTCAAGCCTTTCACCTTCTCCCAATCAAGCTGGATGCCTGGCGCCACGATCAAATAGTCATATCCGACCTGTTTCCCATTTCTGGTCACGACATAATTCTCTTCAGGAAAAAAAGTCTCAACGGCGTCGTGAATCCACTTGGTCCCTGGCGGAATAAAATCGGCTTCTTCGCGTTCGGTCACTTCTTTGGGAAAAACCCCAGCCCCAACCAGTGTCCACATCGGCTGGTAATAATGTTTGGTCGAAGGTTCGATGATGGCTATTTGTGGGTGATCGGTGCCACCAGGGATTTCTTTTGATAGCCGGGAGGCCACGGTCAGGCCGGCGCTACCGCCACCGATAATGACTATTTTGTAGTGAACTGCTGAAGCTGACATAATGGATTTCACCTGTGGGTATTGAGTTGTGTGTGGGCTTTGAAGGAGTGGATCTGGAAATGCAGGAAAGCCGAAGAATATTTGTAAAATATGGAAAACACGCTCAAAACACAAGGTAAACCAAATCGGGTTCCGGGTTCCGGGTTTTCGGAAGGGATGAGGGATGAAGGATGAGGGATGAACAAATCACCCGGTCATCTTGTCAGGGTTCCGGGATTTCGAACTTTTGTCCTTTTTGTCCTTTTTGTCCTTTTTGTTGTTTTCCCGGAATCCGGAACCCAGCATCCTCACTCACACCGGAGCGCACGCAACGGGTCAATCCAGGTGGCACGCAGGGCCGGGATCAAACAGGCCATGGCGGTGCATACAATCAATCCAGCCGAGAGGAGCACATAAGTGCCCACATCGGTTGGACTGACTTCAAACAACAACGTTGTCAGAAATCGAGACAGCCCAATCGCGCCTGCCACACCAATCGCCACGCCAATGACCGATAACCGCAACCCGCTGCCCAGGATCAGACTGAGCACTGAACCACGTTGCGCCCCAAGTGCCATTCGGATTCCGATTTCATATTGCCGTTGGGTGACGGCATAGGCCACGAGTCCATAAATACCAACCAACGCCAGTGCCACACCCACCACGGCAAAGGCGCTCATCAGAAAAGCGTAGGCTCGGGTTTCACCGGCCTGATCAGAAATTCGGGCTTCAACCGTCGTGAAATTGTACACCGGCAAATTTGGGTCAAATTGACGAATGGCTGTCTTGAGGCCCGCCATCACACCCGCCGGGTCGCCTTTGGTTCGGGCCACAATGTTGAGGCTGACCACAACTTCACTTTGCAACAAGGGGACATACACCACCGGGTTGTCGGTTGGGTTTTCGCGCAAATCCTGATATTTGGCATCTTTGACAACCCCAACAATTGAAATCCAGGCTTGTTTTGAGTCAGCCGGGCCGTACTTCAAGCGTTTTCCAACCGCATCACCATCGGGCCAGAATCGTCGGGCAAATGATTCGCTTACGATGGCAACCAGCGGTTGTTGCTGGTTGTCCTGGACGGTAAAATCCCGGCCTGTGACAAATGGAACCTGCAGGGTGTGGAAAAAGTTGGGGCTGATGTCGTGAAAATAGACGGTGTCGGCTTCACTGGGCAGCACCGCCGGCTTTCCTTCGATGGTAAACCCCCGATTGATCCCATTCCATAAAAACAAATCGGTAAAGGTAATGGCGGTTGATTCAAGGCCTGGTACCTGGTTGATGGCTTCCAGGAGTCGCTGACCGACGGCAGGTCGTGCCTCATCTTTATAGGTTTCGACTGGTACATCAAACCTGAGTAAGACCAGGTTGTCTGGGTTGAACCCGAGTTTGGTAGATTGCAATTGCTGAAAGCTCTTGAGCAACAGCCCGGCACCGATGGTGAGCACCAGTGCCAGCGCGATTTCACAGACAATCAGGATGTTTCGCGCCCGATTCCGATGTGAACCAGCGCCGGCGCCGCGAAGGTTTTCTTTCAATGATTCGGTCAGGTTGAGGTTTGATTGGGCAAGCGAAGAAAACAAACCAACCGCCAGCCCGATACCGGTCGAAACAACCAGGGTAAACCCTAAAACCTGCCAGTCCACCTGCACCGCAGCAAACCTCGGCAACTCAATCGGTAAATATTTGACCAGGAGATCAATGCCGCTATAGGCAATCACGGCGCCGAAACTCCCTCCAATCAGCGATAATATCAGGCTTTCGGTCAGTATTTTTCGGAGTATCTGACTTCGGGTTGCCCCAAGTGCCATTCGAATGGCGGTTTCGTGGGTTTGCGAGGCCGCCCGCGCCAGGAGCAAATTGCTGACATTCGAACAGGCAATCAAGAGAATAAATCCGACGGCGCCAAAGAGCATCCACAACATAGGCCGGATATTGCCAATGAGCCGTTCTTTGGCTGAAAAGACGAGCACGCCTCGATTGGCATTTTCTTTTGGATAGGCCTGAGCCAGCCCCACGCCAATCCGTTCCATTTCACCTCGGGCCTGCTCAACCGTCACGCCAGATTTTAAGCGACCAAGGGCGCGGTGCCAGTGGATGTCGCGATTATTTACGAAGTCATATTTGGCAACCTGTGGCCAGAGCGCATCACGCATCATCATCGGCACCCAGATTTGGGCTGTGCCTGAAAATCCTTTAAAACTCTCAGGCATGACGCCAATCACGGTAAATGGGACTTCGTTGAGCTTGATGACTTTCCCCAGAACAGAAGGATCACCGCCAAACCGGTTTTTCCAGCTTTGATAACTGATCAACACCACCGAATGGGCACCGCGCTCAGTCGTTTCTTCAGGTGAAAAAGTCCGACCGATGCCGGGTTTGATCCCCAGCAGATCAAAATACCCATCTGAAACCAGTTCGCCGTCAATCCGCTCGGCCTGCTCGGTACCCGAGAACGTAAAATCGGTGGCCGTGTAGGCCGTCAATTGCTCGAACGATTGTGATTGCCGCCGCCAGTCCAGAAAATTAGGGTATGCCACCGGTTTGGCATCCGCCCCGGTTGATTCAGTCAAAATGACCAGTCGTTCCGGCTCAGGATAGGGTAAAGAGCGAAGTAAAACGGCATTGATGACACTAAAAACCGCGGTGTTAGCCCCAATTCCAAGGCCGATGGTGACAATCGCAGCCAGAAAAAAACCGGGTCGAGTCAGGAGCGTGCGAAAGCCATAGCGAATATCTTTCCAAAGCGTGTGCATGGCGGAATCTCCAAAACGAGTGGGATTTTGATTTGAGGAGTGAGGTGTTTTTGAAAGCCGCTGTTACTGTGCAACCGCTATGCCTGACTCCGACCAGCTTGCTTTATCCCACCTGGCGGGAGGCTCATCAAAAAATGCAAGTAAAGAGATGTTCGGTTGTGGGATGCTTTTGTTGCAAACCAGGGACAGAGTGACCGGGTGACCGGGTGACTGGGTGACCGGCTGACCAAATGCCCTTATTTTGCAGCCGGAATCCTGGAAAACTTTTGTGTGCAACTCAGGCGTTAGGATCGGAAACCTATCAAGCTGGTCTGATTTCCCTTCCGCCACAATCAAAACACGATGGAGTTTGACCTATGAATTACCTTGCCGCCTCTTTTTCGGCCCTTTCTCACCCTTTTTCCCCAAAACAAAAGTTTTCAGCTTTGGCTGCGGTCCTGGTGGTTGGATTGACACTGATCATCCAGCCGCCTGTTTGGGCGCAAGCCGAGACTGAACCCGGACCAGATGACACTGCCCTTGCCAAAGTCAACCGGGTGTATCTGGCGTATAAACCGGTGGTTGAACGCCGGGTTCAAGTTGCCACCTGGGATGGCTCGTTCTGGTCTGCAAGCGAACCGGTGGCTGATGCCCTGACCGATGTGGCCCCTGATGTTACGCCACTGGGTGACCGACTCTATCTGGCCTATAAAGGCACCAACTCCGATCAAATTTTCTTCCGCTATAAAGAAGGGGTGTTTTGGTACCCCGAACAACCGATTTCAGATGCCGCCACGAGTGATTCACCAGCGCTGGTGGTTTTCCGGAAAACGCTCATGGTTTTCTACAAAGGCCAGACCAGTACCAATGTGTATTACCGGACGTTTGACGGCACCAACTGGTCGGGTGAAAACCGGGTTCCAGACGCTGGTTCACTTGCCGCACCATCAGTAACAATCTGCAACAATATTTTGTATCTGGCACATCGCGGCGTTTCCTCTGGCCGCATTTTCTTCCGCAGTTTTAACGGCACAACCTGGACCGAAGAGACCGAAGTTCCAGAAGCCCGAACTGATAGCTCCCCGACGCTCGGATGCTATAAACGCAAAGTGTTCCTGGCGTACAAGGGGGATTCCTCGTCGCGGCTCTATTGGAAACGACTCGATGGCAGCCAGTGGACATCCGAAGCCGTGATTTCAGATGGAAATTCATCAGATGGCCCCTGCCTGTTCCGCCTTGGGAAAGATTTGTATATTACCTACAAGGGAGACAGTAGTTACCGGGCGTATATCCGCCGCTTTGATGGTACCAATTGGGGAGTTGAAAACCTCATTCCGGGGATTGATACCGAAGACACGCCATCGGTGAGCAACTAGGCAATGAGTGCCAGCTCCAGGAGTCATAGAACCCGGACGTAACTCAACGCCCAGTCAGTGGCCTCAAAGGTTGCAGCTCCTGGTTGCCAAAAAATTCAAAAAGAAACCCAAAGAGACGGCAGTACACTGGTTGCAAATGTGCTGCCGTCTCTTTTTGGTAAGTGATTGATATATTTCGTGTATTGTGTGATTTCAATATCTGGAAATTTTCAGCGAAGCACCGATCAAAGGGTTCGATACAATTATTGACCACCACCGATGGAATACTTTTTCAACTTTTCCAAAAAAGTGGTGCGCTTCATATTGAGAAGTCTGGCAGCCTGTAATTTATTGCCACTGGTTTTTTCCAGGGCTCGGGTCAACAGGTCGCGCTCAAAACTTGAAACCACGGCCTCAAAGTCAATTCCGGCTTCAAAATTGACAGATGATTGTATCTCAGGGGCCGGTGCGTAGGTTCGAACCGGGGGGGTTGCCGCAACATAGGTTCGCTGAATCTCATCAGGTAAATCCCGGATTAAAATTGTGGTTGCCGCACCACTGAGGGCAGCCGCCCGCTCCATTGCATTTTGGAGCTGACGGACGTTTCCCGCCCAATCATAACTGGTCAGGACTGGCCAGACTGAGTCGTTAATTGTTTTTGTCGGCAGCCCGACCGATTCACAAAACCGACTGAGAAAGAAATTGGCCATTGGGCGGATGTCTTCGCGGCGGTCCCGAAGCGGAGGGAGCGAGAGTCGCATCACATTGAGCCGATAGTACAAATCCGCCCGAAATTGACCTTCTTCAATCCGTTTTTCAAGATTGGCACTGGTGGCAGCCACCACTCGAACATCAACCTTGACGGATCTGGCCGAGCCGAGCTTCTCAAACGTTCGTTCCTGCAACACTCGCAAAAGTTTGGATTGCAGCGGCAGGCTCATGTCCCCAATTTCGTCTAAAAACAACGTCCCGCCATTGGCTTGTTCAAAGCGTCCATCACGGGGTTGAATCGCACCCGTGTAGGCGCCTTTGACGTGGCCAAAGAGTTCATCTTCCAGCAGATGTTCTGGAATCGCCGCACAGTTGAGGGCCACAAATGGACGTCTGGCTCGTGGGCTTTTGCTATGAATGGCCCGGACCAGCAATTCTTTTCCCGACCCGGTTTCACCAGTCACCAGAACAGTGGTGTTATAGGGGGCAATGGCTTCGACCTGGGCCAGCAAATGTTGCATTTTGGGTGCGGTTGCAATCATTTGGGTCTTGCTCTCAGCGGCAACGGCTTCACCCGATTCAGTTTTGGCACCCGTTTGTTTTCGAGAAAGCGCAACTTCAATCAAATTCTGAAGGTGGGTAATCGAAATCGGTTTGGCCAGGAAATCCTGAGCCCCACGTTTCATGGCGTCAACGGCAATCTCAATCGTACCGGCGCCGGTCATGACAAAAATAGAAATCCCTGGGCAGAGCCGCAGCAAATGGGGAATCAGGTTAAGTCCTGACATCCCTGGCAAATGGACATCCAAAACCGCCACGTCAAAGAGCCGGAGCTGCGCCTGGGTCAGGGCCTGTTCGGCGCTGGTACAGCTACAAATCGAATGCCGCGGGTCTGTTGCGCTTTCCAGTAATGCTAATACCGTTTCATCGTCATCCACAAAAAGCAGATTTGCCACAATCGGTTCCTCAACCTTCCAGCATCTGTTTGCCATGTCAGAAACCTGACAACAGTTGATACGCCAGGTGAGTTTTCGTCAGGCAGGACTTTAAATTGACGTTTGAGTAGGCGATCCAACAGGCAAAGTACTGCACTTCTACATCCTGGACACCGATTCGTCAATATCATTCGATTGTAATTCGTGGAATGGTATTTGCACTTCCTGGGGCAAGATTTGGTTGCTGGCAGTTCAGCCTGGCTGAATTTGCCGAAATCGCACATTGCGGAGGTATCAGCATGAACGTTCTTATTTTTGATTTTGCCCCATCATCTCAAGTGTCTGCCATCCGCAGTGCTCTCGAACAGGTCTGGACCGAGGCAACGGTGGTGCTGGTCAGTACGCCTGATCAAATTGAACCGGTACTGGCTGAGTTCACCCCTGATCTGGCCATCTATATGGCTCATTCTCAAACCGTTGAGACACTTTCTGAGATTCACTATCTGCTCCATACCCTATCGTCTGGCAAGCTGCTGTGTCTGGGGGAGGTTCATCACATCAAAGAAGCTGAACCGATCCTGTTTCCAGTTCAAATTGGATGGCTTCCCTGTGGTCCGCCACAATCAACGGCCCAGGCGATTGTCCAGTGGTTTCAAGCCCAGTCAGGAATAGACCTTGCCCATTCCCTTCAACAAACATTGTTAGAGTCGGAAAAACGATATCGGATCGTCTCTGAAATTTCCTCGGATTTTGCTTTTTCGCTTCGACAAGATACCGATGGCCGGCTGAAATTTGAGTGGCTCACGGCTGCCTTTCAACGCATTACGGGCTATAGCCAGGAGGAAATTGACAACCAGGGTGGATGGACCAGCATGGTCCACCCGGATGACCTGGCACTGGCTTTGCAACATCTCTCTCGTCTCAACAGCGGGCATTCCGATATTCGGGAATACCGCATCATTACCAAAGCCGAGGCCATCCGATGGCTGCGGACCTATAGCCGCCCGATCATTGACCCTCAAACCGGTCTGGTCACTCAGATTTATGGCGCTTCGCAGGATGTAACCGAGGTTAATTCCGGGCGACTGTTTGAATCGCTGATGCACCAGCTTGATCAAATGGTCCTGCAGGAATTACCGCTTGAAGATATTGTCTCGTATGCCTGTACTCGATTAACCACCCTGTTTAGCTATTCGGTGGCCTGGGTCGGATTAAAAGAGCAAACTGGCTCGATCAGTGTCAAAGGATATTCCGGGCTGTGGGCCCGCGATTGTCTCTCACAACTGCCGCTGGTCTGGGAAGGAACGCCTGAAACGCTGGGACTGGCTGGACTGGCCATTACCTCACTCACCCCTCAGATTGCCCGCCCGACTGATTTACACCTGTGGCACTGGCGAAAAGCTGGTCGCTATGGCGTCCGGTCAGCCATTGCCTTGCCGTTGATTGCGCGTGGGCAGACCATCGGGGTGATTAACATTTATGCAAATCAGAGCGATGCCTTTCGGCAGCCGTATCTGTCCTGGCTCGAAGCACTCGCCGCCCGGATTGCGATTGCCCTGCTGATTTCGATTGATCGCCTTCAACTGCGCCTGCAAAGTGCCGCGCTCGAATCAGCCGCCAACGCCATTATCATTACCAACGAACTCGGGAATATTGAATGGGTAAATCCTGCGTTTACACGATTTAGCGGGTATACAGCCGCTGAAGTTGCCGGGAAAAACCCGCGAATCCTGCGCTCGGAAGAGCATCCCCGGGCATTTTTTGAGAAGTTCTGGGAAACCATTCAATCTGGCCAGATCTGGCACGGTGAACTAATCAACCGTCGAAAAGACGGCGCCCTCTATACGGTTCGCCAGACGGTGATTCCGCTGCTGGATCAACAAAACACGATTACTCATTTTGTGGCAATTCAGGAAGACATCACCCAGCAACGGGAAGAAGAAGCCCGGATGGTGAAGATGGCCTATTACGACCCGCTGACCAATTTGCCAAATCGAATCCTGTTTCAGGATCGGCTCCGACAGGCACTGCTCCAGGGACGCCGGAATGACTGGCAGGTTGGCGTTTTATTTGTTGATCTGGATCGGTTTAAACGCATCAACGACACCCTGGGCCATGATGCCGGCGATCAACTGATTACCGAAGTGGCCAATCGCCTGAGTGCCAGCGTCCGGCGCAGCGATTCGGTTGCCCGGTTGGGAGGCGATGAATTTACGGTGATTTTACCGGACCTCCCCGATACGGATGGCGCGCTGATTGTGGCTCAAAAAATTATTACCGCCCTCTCGGAACCAATCCTCCTCAAAGGCCATCAGGTTCAAATTACGGCCAGTGTCGGCATTGCCTTGTTCCCTGACCATGCGACCGATGCTGAAGGACTGGTGACGCGGGCGGATATCGCCATGTATGAAGCCAAACAGCGGGGCAAAAATACCTTTGCACTCTATGAACCAGGGATGGACCTGCACAGTGATTCAGCCTTTATCCTGGAGCATTCCTTACCGAAAGCCCTGCAATCCAATCAATTTATGGTTGATTATCAGCCAATCTTCAATGTCAGGTCTGGGATGCCAGTCGGAGTTGAAGCCGGCCTGTATTGGAAGCATAAAGATCGTGGTCCGCTGGCGTTTGCCCAATTTGTTGACCTGGCTGAGCAGAGCGGAACATTAAAACAGATTATGAACTGGTATCTCCAAACCGCTATTCACCAGTTTCAGACCTGGGCCGATCAGGTAAGTCCTGAATTCAGGTTTGTTCTGCCAATGCCCGTTGCTTCGTTGTGCGAACCCCAAACAATTGACTGCCTCAAAAATCTGGTCCAGGAACTTGGCCTGTCATTTTCCTGGCTTGAAATTGCCTTGCAGGAAGCAGAACTGGTCAGCACCACCGGTACCGTTCAACTCATCATTGACCAGTTACGTGATGAAGGTATTCAGTTTTCACTGCGTGGATTTGGTGTCGGGAATTTGCCGCTGGCGACCCTCCACCGGTTCAATTTTCATCTGGTCAACCTGGATCCGGCCTTGATGTCTCAACTCGGTGAAAGCGAGTCAAGCGCCACCCTGGTCTCTGGGTTAACTGAGTTTCTCCATCACCTGGGAATCAAAGTGGGGGCTGAAGGAGTTGAAGCCGAGTGTCAGATAAAATTATTAGCCCAATTTGGATGTGATGAACTGAAAGGAAAGGGAATTGAATGGTGGTTTAACGCTCCCAACTTTGACCTGATCTGTGGAAAATCAGCCACGGCTGGAGAATCGAGTTTTGTGGCTGTAAAATCTTTTGAATCATTGGATAACCCGCTACGAAAGATTTCTTGAGGTTGAAGTGTGGAGTTAGAACCTGCTAGAAATAGAAAGCTCTATATTATGTTGGACGGAATTCACATGCACTCTCACCCGGATGAACAAAGTTCCTACCCTGGCCCCAAACGGTCATCCTCCCAGACGGGTTACCAAAAATTTCGGTTTTTGGCAGACCATCTGGCACAACCAGTGATTGAGTGGGAGGCTTCGCTCATCATAACCAGGATGAATGCCGCCGCTCAAACCTCGTTTGAGGAGCGTGGCACCAACTGGGTGGGACGATCCCTGACCGAGCTGATATCTGAACCTGTTGAATCACTCAAAGTGCGGTTATCCACCACTGGAAGTGGCTGGATGGAATATCGCCAGGGCGCTGGATGCAAAGGACACTGGTCCTGGGTTGCCCTGAAATCGGCAACCAGTGAGTCCGAGGGGGGAATTGCCATCATCACCAGTTCAGCCGTTGATCCTGAAGCCGATCTTAAGCCGGAACCTGCCCGGTTTGTTCCAACCAGAGAATTATGTACTGTGTTAGATGCCATTCCTGCCAACGTCGCACTGGTTGACCGCTTTGGCATCATCCAGGTGGTGAACGAACCCTGGAAAAACTATGCCCGGGCCAATAATTTCAAAGATGACACGCTCGGCCTTGGGTGGAATTATCTGGAGGTATGTCGTCAGAGCCAGGGCAGCTCGATGGTGGCCGAAACAGCCTATGTCCTGCTGAAATCGGTGCTCGACGAACAGTCCGGGCCTGAGGAGCTTGAATATCCCTGCCATAGTCTATCGGCCAAACAGTGGTTTAGCATGATCATTACTCCGATCAAACTCGAAGGCCAACCATCAGCGCTGGTTATCCATACTGACATTACTGAGCAAAAACTGGCTGAGCAGGCCCTGCGCAAAAGCGAAGCCCGCTACCGATCACTGATTGCAGCCACGGCCCAGTCAGTCTGGACGACCCAGGCCAATGGACAGGTGGTCGGAGATCAGCCAAGCTGGCGGGCATTGACAGGCCAGAGCGTCGCTGACATTCAGGGCTGGGGCTGGCTGGAGGCCATTCACCCTGCCGACCGTGAGCAACTCCAGCAGGTCTGGATCTATGCCCTGGAAACCAAATCATTATTGAGCGTTGAACATCGGGTTCGGATTGCTTCGGGAGAATACCGGTCATTTGCCGTTCGGGCCGTGCCCATGACCGATGAAGCCGGGAAAGTTGATGAGTGGATTGGCACGCACACTGATATTACGGATCAAAAAAGAGCCCTCGACGAATTAAAAAAGGCCGAGACCCAGCTTCGCCATTCCCAACGCATGGAGGCGGTTGGCCGACTGGCTGGCGGCGTGGCTCACGATTTTAATAACCTGCTCATGGTTATCTCCGGATATGCCGATATGGTGGCGAAAAAACTGGGGAAGGCGCACGCTCTCTACCGATTTCTGGAAGAAATTCAGCAGGCCAGCCGCTCGGCCTCAGGTGTGACTCGCCAGTTGCTTGCCTTTAGCCGCAAACAGGATCAACAACTCAAATCGCTCAACCTGACCGACGTGGTCACCCAGCTTCACAAATTGCTGCGCCGCGTGATTGGGGAAGACATCAAGCTGGTGACCTCTCTGGCTGATGACACGGCACCGGTCCTGGCTGACCCTGCTCAAATCGAACAGGTGGTTCTGAATCTGGTGGTCAATGCCCGTGATGCCATGCCAGGTGGTGGCACACTGACACTGCAAACTGAAAATGTGGTTCGAACGACTGAGGAACAGACGCTCCATTTCACTGTTCCACCTGGAAACTATGTGGGTTTGATCGTCACAGATACCGGGTGTGGTATGGATGAAGCCATTCTGGAACGAATTTATGAACCATTCTTTACCACCAAAGAAGCCCACAAAGGCACCGGGTTGGGTCTGTCAACCGTCTATGGAATTGTCCAGCAATCAAACGGATATATTCTGGTTGAGAGTCAGCCAGGAAAGGGCACCAGGTTTACGGTGTTGCTGCCACAAACACCGGGCATGGACCTCCATCAGGCCACCGAAGAGCCTGTTGTCCCAACTGATTCCAGCAATACCACGATTCTGGTCGTTGAAGATGAAGATTCAGTCCGAATCATGGTCCGGGAAGTCCTGACGTTGTGGGGATATCGTGTCCTGGAAGCCACCAGCGGCGAGGCCGCCATCAAACAAATGGCCCACCACCACGACCAGATCAGTCTGGTGCTGACCGATGTGGTGATGTCTGGAATGAGTGGGGTCAATCTGGTCCAGCATATCCGCGAAAACCACCCAGCAGTCAAAGTTCTGTTTATGTCTGGATATATTGCTGACGCCAGTGATGCGGTCGGGATTGCCAGTCAGCTCGATAATTTTATTTCCAAACCATTTACCCCGTTGACACTCGTCAAAGCCATTCAGACGGTTCTCAACGAGAGTGACAAATGACACACGGTCGAGGCGGTATCTATCGCATTTCAGCTAAATATTTCCTGATTTTCTATTTTGGGAAATTTCAGAAACCATTGAAGAATCTGGATTTATTTTCTGTGTATTCCGTGTATTCCGTGG
>DAOQNB010000064.1:0-13269 GCA_035335845.1 Acidobacteriota bacterium
GACAAAACCAGCGTACAGGTTCTCTTGCTCAGCACCGGACCAAACCGCACACTTGATTCGGTGTCTGAAACGCCTGGTGATGATTTTTTGGTCTGGCACAGTCAGATCATTTATTCTTTTCAACAGTCAGCACCCATCCATTCGGCGCTCAAGAAATTTATCTTACGGTCTGGGCGGCTTCCGACAACCGAAGCCGAGTTTCATCAGGCACTGGCTCTCAACGGCAGTACGCTCGATCAATTCCGTGACCCAATGCAGCATCCGTTCCGGGTTAAATTTGAGTACCGGACCTATGATCAATCAGGAAACGAAGTCTGGCTTCCTGTGACAACTCCGGTTGATCCAAATTTACTGTACCGGAAAAATGCTGACGACGGTCATTTTCAAATTTCACTGATCAGCGATGGCAGAGATGGTCAACCTGGGACTGAGGATGATTTTCGGGCTTTTTCAAGTTCACTGTATGAAGCCATATACTATGGAAAACCTCAAATATCCCATCTCGCCCCCATGAAACATTGTATGTATGGAATGGTGTTCGATCTTGAAGGAAAACCGCTCTCAGATGTTTTGATTGTGGCAAACCCTGGTTCCAAAAACACAAAAGTTGAAGCCAGAAGCGATGCTCAGGGAAGATTTGTCATTCCAGGTCAGAGTCAAGGCCTGTATGAACTCAGGTTTTCGCCACACCCCAAAAATCCACAAAATCAACTGGTTGCCGCGGCAACAACTCCTTTTCAGACCTATGCTGGAGCGAACAGTGAAGGATCTGGGTTCCTCCAGGTACAGCTTTTCGATCCAACTTCTCCTCAAACAAAAGACCTGAAACCCAAACAAGAAACTGGGATGGTGTACGGCCAGATCACCGACCAATTCACCGGATTGCCGATTCCACTGGCGACCATTGAGTTCAACAACCTGGAGCAAGATCACAAATATGTGACAACTTCAAACCTCAAAGGTCAGTTTGCACTCCGATCAGTGTCAAACGGGATATACTCGCTCACCGCTCTGAAATATGGCTTTTCTCAATTGAACATACCGGAAACCCCAGTTTTGGCTGACCGCAATACCCACCTCCCTCTGACCTTGACTCCGGATCCAAACGCCGCCCGGATTCCAGATTCAAACCAGCTTCAGGCTATTTTGAAAAAGGTAACCGGAACCGGCACACTTTCAGGCGTCGTCCAGGGCAACAACCAGGCTGTCATTCCCAATGCCCGGGTGACAGCCGTTGATACCCATTTCGGGCTTTTATTTGCTGCAACCACTGATGCGTCAGGTCGTTATGTATTTCCATCTCTTCCCATTGGTGAATACCAGGTCACTGTATCAGCCAAACAATATTATGATTTTACGGCGGTGGAGGTCATCATTGCGGCCCAACAGAGGGTCAGACTGGATGCAAAACTTATCGTTAATACGGGTGATTGTATTGCGATTCACCACACGGTCGCTCGAAGTTCCCCGCCGCCAGACTGTTACTGGACCCGGCCAGTTCAGGCTGGGGCGGATGGGAAGTTCCGGTTTGAAGAAATACCTTCAGACCAGCTTCAACACTGGAAACAGGTGATTGTGGTATTGATGAAAGACGGATCAGTTCGCTGGGTGCTACGATAACGCAGGCCATCTTCCCTGCCGCAACTGAGATGAGCCAGCACATTGTTCAGCCAAAAAGAAAAATAGATCACCACCCAGCTCTCATCTCATTTATGACACGGTATTTACCAGGCCTTTGTTTGTTCATTCTTGCCGTCGCCACCATTGCCTTCACCAGGTTTCACCCACCTGAAACCGTGCTTTCAGCCAACGCCTGGGGCGCCGGGGTTCCCAATGGAAGCTGTATCACGGCCTTTGCTACGTTCAAGCCCTGGTGGATTCGGCACACACCTAACCCGGTCGTAGGAACCGCTTCTGGAGGAATTGAACCACTGGTCAAAATTCCACGCGATACAGTTGCCGTAAAATTCCGATATGACGATCAGGGAAATCAATCGCCGGGAAAAATCCTTCCCGAACGCGGGATTGGCTACGAAGCCATTTTGGGAGGGCTCACCGCCCTGCGGAGCCTTTTTTCTACCGACCTGATTTTTGATTTTGCTTTATTTATTCGCCTGCAGCAGTGGTCGCTGGTCGGAGCGTTGATCCTGGTGCCGCTGGGATTTTACGGTGTGGGCTCATCTCCAACTATCCGCCAATCCATGCTGGTGTTCACGCTGGTCTATCTGACGCTGCTCATCTTGAACCCCAACATAAACGAGTACCTCAATGAAGGCATTATTGATAGTTCCCTGGCCAATACGGCTGCCGTGTTGTGTTGCAGTGCCTGGTTTTTCATTCTGAAGTTTGCCGAATTAAAGTCCTTCAAAGAAATTCTGGGTGTCAGTGCCTTGAGCCTCGTGCTGAGCTTTTCGACTCATATCCGGGGTGAATTTCTGATCGTCTTGATGGCTGTGTTCGCCTTCAATTTCTGTATCTTGTTCAAACACAACAAATTAAAACTGAGAGGTCTTTTGCTGGCGCTGGTGATTCTCTTTTCACTGCCGGTTGGCTATGGACTGATCAACAAAGCGATTTTTGGCCACTTCATTCCACTTAGAATGCACTTCGGACAAAACCTGTATGAGCCGATTGGTCAGTTTCCTAACCCCTGGGGCATTGAGTATCGTGACGAGTGGTTGATCAATTATGTCGAGGAAGCCGGGTATCAATATGGCTCGTTTGAAGACGATACCTTTTTAACCCGACGGTATCTCGAATGCTTGCAAGAAAATCCGGGGCTCTTTCTGCACAATTTCAACCGTCGGTTGCAGTTTTTTTCAAAAACATTTGGGTATCCGATCAATTTCCTGACACTGCTCCTCACATTGATTGGCCTTGGGTGGTGCGCCTTCAAAGATGAAAAGTTTTTGGGAGTCGCCCAGCCGCTGTTGATGGCTCTTGGATTTCTGGCCTATTTTGGGTGGGTCAATTCAATGCTTCGATGTGTCACGCCAGTTCATTTCTTGATCAATCTGTTTTGGTGCTTGCTGGCAGTTTACCTGTATCAAACAGGCCACCTCAGCCAGGTTCTTTCACTTTTCAAGAACTTGAAAAACAGGCTATCCCCAGCAACATCTCGTGCCTGAATGAGATGAATTTTCCAAAAGCAATATTCTGGGCGCAACTTTTTTCATGAATTTGTAAATTTCTTTGAACCTGAATCAGGTTTTTCTTCGTTCTGGGCAGCATCTCAAAATTCAATTCTGAAACCAATCAATCAATTTAAATTCCGACAGATGGGAAACTCTCCACCTGGAGTGTTTTTCGTTTCAGGAAATTCTTTTGCCCAAATGCAGTGATTTTGATGTGTAGAAATCACTGCATTTTCAAATGAAGGTGTATTTTCCCCATGCTGAGCATTCAATCTGTTTCAAAGCGCTATAAAACTGGAAATTTTGGAGTCAAAGATTTTTCTCTCAATTTGACCACTGGCGTGGTTGGATTGCTGGGGCCGAACGGTGCCGGCAAATCAACGCTTATGCAAATGATTGCAACGATTACCAAACCGACCAGCGGTACAATTTCCTTTCAAAATGTAGATATTGCGAAGACTCCGGAACCGCTCCGGCGGACATTGGGCTATTTGCCGCAGGATTTTGGGGTGTATGACAACCTGACTGCTTTTGAATTTCTCAATTACTTTGCGTCACTCAAGGGAATTCACAACCGGAACCGGGTGATGGAAATGCTTGAAATGGTCAACCTGCATTCGGTGTCAAATCGCGCGGTGAGTACTTTTTCAGGCGGAATGAAACAGCGACTCGGCATTGCCCAGGCGTTAATCAACAACCCACATCTGGTGATTGTGGATGAACCAACCGCCGGACTTGACCCGGAAGAACGCGTTCGCTTCCGCAATATCCTGTCTGAAATTGGCTTTGGAAAACTCGTCATTTTATCCACGCACATTGTTTCAGATATCGAATCCATCGCCACGGAAATCGCGATTGTCCGCCAGGGGTCGCTCGTGATTTGTACAACTCCAGAACAACTCCTCCAGGCAGCCGAAGGCTTTGTCTGGGAAGCAGTTCTTCCGTCCGCTCAGTTTGACCAGGTTCGGACCACCTTGAAATTCTCAAACGCCGTTCGCAAATCCGACGGCATCCACGTTCGCATCGTCGCCCCCGAACGACCAGTCCCCCAGGCCATCACCGCCGAAGCCAACCTTGAAGACGCCTATTTGTACTTTATGAACTTTTACCAGCCGGGACGAACCGAATACCAGCAAGGCGTTCGCGAAATTGCACTCAAACATCATTCAGGTCCGCTGACCGTTGGAGTCTGAGCCTGATAGGGCTGAAGAAAACGGGCTCGGGGCTTGGGGCTGAGGGTTGAAGACATCGGGTTGGAATTAAAACCTGGATAGCCTGGAAAAAGCAGACAAGTCATTTTATCAAATGAGCTTAGCGAGCTACTGACTACTGACTACTGACTACTGACTCATACCTTATGAACATTGAAAGTTTGACTCGAATTCGAACAATTATTACAACTGATTTACTTATTCGGCTCCGCCGGACATCAACCATTTTTTTGTTTCTGGTGCTGTGCGTGGCGGCCTATCAGTTTATTCCAGACCCGGCAACCGGCAACGCTCTGGGCCAGTTTGATAATCATCGGGCACTCTATAATTCAGCGTTTCTGGCGGTTGGAACGGGGATGCTCTGTGCATTTTTGCTTGGATTCTTTGGGTTTTATCTCACCAGCAACACGATTGGTCGGGATATTCAGACCCGAACCGGGTTTGTAATTGCTTCGACTGCTGTTCATAACTGGGAATATCTGATTGGGAAATTTCTGGGAAATTGTGCCTTTTTGGGAACGATCATTTCCGGATTTGCGGCCAGTGCGATGGTCATGCAGTTGATTCGGGGTGAAGCCCCAGTCGAACCACTGGTTTTTGTGACTCACTATGTATTCATTCTGCTGCCGATGGTGGTGTTTGTGTCAGCACTGGCCATCACGTTTGAATCAATTCCCCTTTTGTCTGGAAAACTTGGCAGCGGTGTCTACTTTCTGGTGTGGCTTTTCACGATTACCATTCCAACGATTGGCATGGCAGTTTCACGGAGCATAGAAAAACCGCATTTTACAGCCTACTTTGACGTCTACAGCATGGCCATGGTGATTCGACAACTCCAGTTTGTCTTTCAAACCGAGTCAGTTTCGATTGGGGCAGCCGAATTTGACCCAACTCTGGCACCGGTGGTTTTTCCGGGATTTTCGTTTCAAGCTGGATTCGTGCTGCCCTGGCTGAGTTCAACGTTGCTTCCGCTGGTGTTGCTGGGAGTCGTGTCATTGATTTTTCATCGGTTTAACCCGGCGAAGCTCAAAGCCTCAACTCAGAAATCAAAAAACTCGTGGCTGGTCAAAATCAACGAACTGGTCAAACCGCTGACGGGTCGGATGGTTGGTCTGCTTGAGCGTCTTCAATCACTCACCCATGGCCCGACGCTGGCAAACTCCATTTTGACCGAATTCTTTTTGACGTTGCGATTAAACCCGATGAGTCTGTTGTTTATGGTCGGCCTTGGGGTCGCATCGCTGGTCAACCCGGTGAGTAAGCTCCAGGCCGGAGTCTTGCCGTTGCTATGTGCCGTGGTGATTTTGCTGATTGCCGATGTCTCAACGCGGGATCGTCGCTCAGGGACATTGGGACTTTTCCTGGCAACTCCGCACAACCGGGAACAATTTGTCGCCGTGAAATTTGCCTCAACGCTGCTACTGGTGCTGTGTTTTACCGTCATTCCAATGGTGAAACTGGTGTTTGCAGCACCATCGGCAGCCCTGTCACTCGCTATCGGCTCGGTCTGGCTGGCGGCTTCGACGACCTGCCTGGGGATTTTGACTGAGAATCCCAAAACATTCACCTGTCTCTTTTTCTTTGTCTGGTATCTGGCCATCAATAGTGGAAACAAAATGCCCGCCCTTGATTTTGCTGGCTGGTATGGCGTGGCAACTCCGGCAATCCAGGCCACTTATGCCGGAATTGCATTTGGAATGCTGGTGCTGGCTTTCTTTGGAAGAAAATGGAAAGAGCAGACTTAATCACTAAGGTTTTATCTGCCTTACAATTTTTCCTGGTATTCTGAAGGAGAGAAACTGCAAGAAATTCAGGCTGAAGCATCCGTTACCCGATGCATCAGCCATTTTTTCTCTCTAACGTGTCCTGAAAAATTCGCCTACGACAAACAAAATGGCCCCACCCAGCAGCACCAAACCTGCCACTCCATAGGCCCCGCCAAGTGTGGTCACAGGGCCTCGGGGTGAGGTCACAATCGGCGATAGAAACTGACCGATGAAGAAAAACATTGTGATGCCCCCAATGACCCGTCCACGAATGGATTCCGGTGTGATCGAAAGCAGCCAGACATTGAGATTTGGCATAAGCAACCCGCTTCCAAGCCCTGAAAAGACCAGACATCCGAGCGCCTGCAGATAACTTCTCGAATACGACAACAGGCAAAACCCAATCCCCATCCCAAGCAAATGGGCAGCTAACAGTAACTGAAAACTCAGTTTCCGCTTGAGCCGTGGATATTGCATGGCCGTTACTGCCCCACACAGAGTGACCAGAGCGATTGCAAATCCGACCTGGGTGTTACTGGTTTGGAACTGGAATTTGAGAAAAAACGGAAGTTGAACCGGGATCATATAGAAAAACATCATTCCGAGCCCGCCCATCACAAACAGAAAAGCGACCATTCCCCAATGAACTTCTTTGATCGAGGATTCAAGCTTGAGCGTGTGATGATCAACCCGTGGTGGCTCCTGGATAAACCAGAGCACCGCAGGCACCAAAACAAAGGCCAATCCATAAATTGTAAACGGTGCCCGCCAGTGAAGGTCGGCCAACCCCCCGCCGCCAAGCAGAAAAACCACACCGCCCAGCGCCATGTAGGCAGCCTGTTTCCCAAGAAAATCAGTTCGTTCTTCGCCTTTAAAGTAATCCCCAATCAACGTCGTGGTCGCCGTCATCAACCCCGCCACGGCAGCTCCCAAAAAGGCTCGCCCGATGAGCATTACCTCCAATGAATCAACAACCAGCCCCGAACATCCAGCCAGTCCATATAAAACCAAACTGATCAAGATCAACCCTCGTCGCCCCATCCGATCAACCACAACTCCAGCCAGAGGCGCTAACAGGGCAATCATCAAAGCGGGCATGGTTAACACCAGTTTGACGTACAAATCAGCCCGTGGATGAAATTCAAATACTTTTTTCATTTCTGGGAGTGAGGGGGCAATGGTGGCCCCTGACATAACGGTTAAACTACTGAGCAAAAGCAATGTAATCTTTTTCCATGTGGATGCAGAAACTTCCATAAATCAGTTATTTTCCTGACACTGAAATGCAAATAAGGAATGTAGATCCGGGAGGACTGCCAGTGTAGTGCAATTCAGGCACATAACAATCTGACCTCGCTTAATACAGCTTGTGTCAGTGCTGCCAATTAAGAGTGTTCTTTTTGACTTTTCTGGGTTATTGGTTGGGTCTCCCTCCCATAGATCATCTTCCACTCGTTGTCATATCGTTCCCAAATTGAAAAGATCCATCCCCAAAATAATCCGGCCAAACCGCCTGAAACAACAAAAATCAATCCAATAAAAACAAAGCTCAGGAAAGCTGTTGACCCTTTTACTGCAGGTGGTTGGTAATCGCGCAAGCCAAAAAAACACTCAGTTGGTTTATGACTTACCAGGACTAAAAATGTCGGGACAATCCAAAAGATACACCAAACGGCAAATTTGACCCCGCAAATAAAACCGTTAACCGCATTTGTTGGTCGAATAGAAACCAGTTCTTGCCACAGAATGCGAGGAGCCACCCCAGCTTGATCTTGTAAATGAATGACAGCTTCTTCTGCTGTACCGCTACACCGCGAACAAACTTCCTGCACCGGGTCAAAGCAATCGCTCTGGTGGCAGATTTCGCATCGTCGTGCAAGGGTGGTTCGGGCAATCTGAAAGGTCGGCTGGTCCATCAGGTTTTCTCCAGAGCCTAAAGCCCTCACTCTTCGTCAAATTTCTTCATAATTCCGAAGGTTGCTCCCCAAAATAGTCCAACGAAACCACCAGGGAGTGCCATGATTGAACCAGCTATAACACTGGCTGATAAAAGCTCTAAAATATTGAATTCATAATTCCTGTGATGACTGTAAATGAGCCCTGATGTCATCAGGTAAGCTACAAATGGAGACAGCAGCAGCGCATACCCAACCCCGTATACAAATCCTCGAAAAGCAGTTGTTGGTTTGGGAAAAATAAAACCTTGCAGTAAAAATCGAGAAGTTTTACTTATTTGACCTTCTGAATGAACGGCAATGTCTTCCACTGCACTGCTACAGCGCGAACAAACTTCCTGCACCGGGTCAAAGCAATCGCTCTGGTGGCAGATTTCGCATCGTCGCGCAAGGGTGGTTCGGGCAATCTGAAAGGTCGGCTGGTCCATCAGGTTTCCTCCAGAGCTTATTGCTGCCACTCTTCATCAATCCAAAAGGTGTGACCAGGAAGAATCAAGGTTACTTCGGCGCTGGTTTCAGAAACCCGCCGATTTCCGCCGGCTCCTTCAAGGACAAACTCGGTCTGCTCAGTGTCAGGCAAGCCAAAGTTGAGCAGTAATTCAGCAAATTTGGCGTTTCCTTCGTCGGTGCCACAGCCTAAAATCACGTCCCGGTTTTGCCAGTCTGACTCAGTCAACAGACATTGTCTCTGGTTGGTCAGAGCAAATTCCGGCAAGTTCCAGTTACAGTGATGGCAAAAACCCTGCAAATACCTGGCTTTATCTGCTGGCCGTTCTGGCCAGTATACAAAGGCTTTCGGCTGAGTGTGAAACCCACCAGTGAGTTTCTTGAGTTCACGGAAATTGTTTTCAACCCAAAACTCACGAATCTGACTGACTGGATGTAAAAACTCTACCCGAACAGTCATTGGTTTGGGCTGAAAAATCGTCGCCAAAATCAGGACTCCAAGCTGTCGAAAAGTAGCCTTGTGCGCTTTGAAATAAAGCAAATCATTGCGGAATGAACCATAGTGATGTTCTGTCTTCACCACAATGATCTGGTCGGTTGCGAGTTTTTCTGGTGGAGCGGCCAGGGTCTCCCACGAGACAACAAATTCCTCATGCCCATCGGTTACCGTTGGAAGCTGGGTGACAATCTCGCCATAGAGTCGTTCAAGATCACAAGACATAGCATTTCATATTGTTCAGAGTTCACTTTACCAACGGTTCAATCACTTTCCACACATTTTCAGTCACCCGCCGGGTACCTTCCGGGTTGGGATGGATGCCGTCCGGTTGATTGAGCTCAGCCCGGCCTGCGACGCCATCCAGAAAAAATGGCACGAATGGGAGGCTGTATTCTTTGGCCAGTTCGCCATACACTGCACGAAATTCTTTCACATAGTCTGGTCCAAAATTCGGAGGCGCCTCCATCCCGGTCAAAATGACAGCCGCACCCTTTTGGCGGGATTTCTCGATGATTTTCGATAAATTCGATTTGAGTTCTTTTGGTGGCAGACCACGCAAGCCATCATTGCCGCCCAGTTCAAGAATCACAAATTTCACATTGCCTTCCAACGCCCAGTCAAGGCGGCGAACGCCTCCCGCCGAAGTATCACCCGAGACTCCAGCATTGATGACTTCAAATTGAAGTCCCGCAGCATCAATCTTTTTCTGCAGTAGTTCTGGGTACGCCTGATACCGCTCCAACCCATATCCAGCCGTCAGACTATCACCAAGCGCCACAATTTTTGGAAAACTGGAACGGTCAGGCGTTGTTCCGACTGGTTTGGGCGAGGTCATTTCTGCCGGGTTGGAGCTGGTCGCCGGGGAGTTTTCCTTCACAACCGGTGTGCTTGTGCTGCATCCTGTGGCAGCGCACACCAGAAATAAGATCCCCAATCCAAGAAAAGGAAGCAGGGAAACCAATTGAAACTGCAATAAGCCCCGGAACCCGGAACCCGGAACCCGGAACCCGAAAAAAAATGGCTTCATACTCACACCCATTTCAATTTTGATTTTTGATTGACTTGATCCAATGATACAGCTTTTGAACGTCTCGAAAACAGTCACCAGCGGAAATCAACCCCTCACCATCCTGCACCCGCTCGATTTGGAAATCCCCCAAAGCCAGTTTATTGCGATTGTCGGCCCGTCTGGAAGCGGAAAATCAACCCTGCTTGGACTCGTCGCCGGATTGGATACGCCTTCGTCCGGGGATATTTTGCTGGACGGAACCAACATTTCCCGCCTGGGCGAAGACCAGCTTGCGGCGTTGCGCGGTGAAAAAATCGGCTTCGTCTTTCAATCATTTCACCTGATTCCATCGCTCACGGCCCTGGAAAATATCCAGGTGCCGATGGAAATTGCCGGAGTCAAACAGGCCAGTGTGCGAGCCAAAGCATTGCTGGCCGAAGTCGGGCTGGAAAATCGCGGCCACCATTACCCATCTCAGCTTTCCGGTGGTGAACAACAACGCATTGCCATCGCCCGCGCCTTTTCCAACAATCCGCCGATCCTTCTGGCCGATGAACCAACTGGGAATCTCGATAACCAGAACGGCGAACACATCATTGAATTGCTGCTCCGGTTCAACCGTGAAGGCGGCACCACACTGGTCCTGGTCACCCATAATCACGAACTGGCGGACCTGGCCCATCGAAAAATTTCCCTCCGCGATGGCCGGGTCATCGAAGATACATCCTTATGAATTTTGTTCTGAAAATGGCACTTCGGGAACTGAAAGCTTCCTGGAAACGGCTGGTTTTATTCTTTGTGTGTATTGCGATTGGAGTTGGCGCGATTGTCACTCTCCGGTCGCTGATTCAAAGCGTGCGTTCAAGTGTGACGGGCGAGGCCCAATCATTGATGGCAGGTGATATTGAGGTTTCTTCCAGTCGGGAATGGACGCCAGAGGTGCTTCAGAAAATTCAATCCACGCTGGCTGCTTCACCACAAGCCCAACAAATTCAGCGATTTGAAGTCATTGAAACGCCGACGATGAGCCGGGCGGCCAGTGATGAAACAGGGACAAGCTCACGAATTGAGTTGCGGGGTGTACCACCGGGATATCCATTTTATGGAACGATTCAACTGGAAGACGGAGGGATATTGTCACCTGACCGGCTGGCCAACAACGGAATCGTGGTTCAACCAGCACTTTTGACTCAACTCAATGTCAAAGCTGGCGATGAAATTAAAATCGGAACGCTCAATTGCCGCATTCAGGGGGTGATTCAATCTGACCCGGCTTCAACCTTGAGCGCACTGAGTTTTGGGCCACGCGTGTTTATGAGTCTGGAAACACTCAAACAAAGCGGCCTGATCGTTTTTGGCACCCGGGCGCGTTATCGCCTGCTGTTGAAAGTTCCGGAATCTCAAGTTGAGCCGCTTTTTACCAGCTTGAAAGAATCGCTCAAGGGTCAACTCGTCAGTGTCAACTCGTACCGAAACTCACAAAATCGAATCACAACCCAGTTTAATCAGGCGGAAGACTTCCTCAGTCTGGCGGGTCTGATTGTGGTCATTTTGGGAGGAATTGGGGTTTCGAGCGTGATTCGGGTCTATATCACGCAACGCTTTAAATCAATTGCCATTTTGAAATGCCTGGGGAGCACCAGTCGTCAAATTATCGGGACCTACCTCACCCAGGTGCTGTTGCTGGCGCTGGCGGGGAGTGCACTCGGGATTGGCGTGGCGTATCTGGCCGTCTGGGCAACGCCACGGTATTTTCTCACTGATTTTCCGATCCAGGTTGACTTTCATTTGACCGCTTCGGCGATTGGACAGGGGCTGGGAATTGGGGTTTTGATTGCCCTTCTGTTTTCATTGATTCCATTGCTTGACATCCGGTCGGTCAAACCGAATTTGCTCCTCAGGGGTGAAAGCGGAGATCGGAAAAAACGGTTTGACCTCATTCAGATAACAGCCGTGACCGTGGTGATCTCAGGGTTGCTGAGTATTGCAAGCTGGCAGGCTGGATCCATCAAAATTGGAGCCGCCTTTCTGGGCGGCCTGGCGGTCACCGCTCTGGTGTTATTTGGGGTGAGTCTGCTGCTGGTGAGCGGACTGCGGAAAATTCGCACGATTCCCCGGTTTGTGGTTCGACAAGGGATTACCAATCTGTATCGGCCTGGAAATCAAACCCGGCTCATCTTGCTCACCACGGGTCTGGGTGTGTTTTTCATCATTGCGGTCAATTTAATCCAGACCAATCTTCTGAAGGAATTCAATTTCTCGCTCCTTCAAAATGCCTCTGACATGTTTTTGATTGATATTCAACAAGATCAACGCGTCGGGCTGGTTGAGCTGGTTCGCCCGGTGATTGGAACGGATATTGAACTGGTTCCATCGCTGCGTGCCCGACTGATTGCCTTTGACGGGAAACCGATTGAACTTGAAACAGTTGAAAATGCCTCGGAACGCAATCGCCTCGGACGTGAATACACCGTGACCTACAGCAACAAACTCGGGTCAAACGAACAAATTGTGGACGGAAAATTTTGGGATGCGACCCCAAGCACCGAACCCGAAGTTTCGATTGAAGAAATGCTCTATCAAAACACCGGGCTCAAAGTCGGCAGCACCCTGACGGTTGATATTCTTGGGCGCAAAATCACGGCCAAAGTTACCAGCCTGAGAAAAGTAGACTGGCGCAACTCACGCACTGGCTTTGTGATTTTGTTTCGCCCAGGTGTGCTGGATGCCGCACCGCATACGTATCTGGCTGGAATCAAAGGCCCTACAGATCAAAGAGCGCGGAGTCAGTTTCAAACCTTAATCATCAAGCAATTTCCCAATATCACCGTCATTGATGCACTCGACATCATCAACCGCACGAAATCTATTTTGGGTGGGTTTACCCTGGCGGTTTCCTTTATTGGCGGCTTTGTTTTCTTGTGCGGCGTGCTGATTCTGGTCGGGTCAATCGCCATGACCAAATATCATCGGGTGTATGAAACTGCGATTTTGAAAACCCTGGGTGCCAAACGCAAAGCCATCATTTTGATTACCCTGGTTGAATATGGCCTGCTTGGCCTGCTGGCTGGCACGATTGGTTCGAGCGCTGCCCTGGGGTTGGCCTGGGCAGTCTCGACCAAAATTTTAAAAATTGACTGGCACTTTTATCCTTCGATCAATATCGGCGGCGTGGTGGTTACCCTGCTGCTGGTGGTTTTTGTCGGAGTCGTTTCAACCCTCGACATCATGGTGAGGAAACCGCTGGG
>DAOQNB010000065.1:0-13066 GCA_035335845.1 Acidobacteriota bacterium
ACCAAGAACCAAGAACCAAGCACCAAGAACCAAGAACCAAGAACCAAGAACCAAGCACTAAGCACCAAGAACCAAGAACCAAGAACCAAGAACTTAACTCTGTTTCCCCTGCTGTGACACACTCAGAATCAGGCCCACCGCCAGCAGGCTCATCATCATCGAGGTCCCACCATAACTGATAAATGGAAGGGGGATGCCTTTATTGGGCACCAACCCTAAAACCACGCTCATATTGAAAAAAGCCTGGGCAACCAGCATTACGGTTAATCCGATGGCCAGCAGGCTGCCAAAAGAGTCCGTTGCCAGTCGGGCAGCCCGAAATCCACGCCAGGCAAAAATGGCAAACAACACAATCACTGTCACGGCACCAATCAAGCCGAGTTCTTCGCCAATGACCGCAAAAATAAAATCAGTATGTGCCTCAGGCAGGTAAAAAAGCTTTTGTTTTCCTTGAGATAATCCAAGTCCGCCAGTTCCACCGCTGCCAATGGCAATCAGTGATTGAACCACTTGAAATCCTTCGGCTCGGGCATATTTCCACGGATCCCAGTAGGCCCGGAGCCGTGCCAGTCGGTAGGGGGCCCGATAGAGTTCAAAGGCTACAATCGGCATGGCGGCGATAGCCCCCATGAGTGGGTACCGCAGGGGCACCCCGGCCACAAAAACCATCACGGCTGTGACTACTGCCATGATGAACGTCGTGCC
The DNA here is from genome assembly GCA_035335845.1 of Acidobacteriota bacterium. Classification (GTDB taxonomy): domain Bacteria; phylum Acidobacteriota; class Blastocatellia; order Chloracidobacteriales; family Chloracidobacteriaceae; genus JACQXX01. The sequence goes on from DAOQNB010000065.1 coordinate 706, forward strand.
CAAATCCTGTCCGCCTAACACCAGGCCCATGAGGATGGCTGAAATCAGGCTACAAGGAATAAAGGTGAGCCAGAGATTTTGGCGTTCTTCGTCATTTCGACGGCCAAGCAGATATGCCAGAAAAATAATGAGGGCAATTTTGGCAAATTCCGAGGGTTGGAACGATAATCCAGCAAATCTGATAAATCGTTGCGTGCCACGAGTTTGTGGGAGGAACAAAACCAGTATCAGCAGAAATGCCGAAATGCTGAGCAATCCATACACAACCACCGGATGATTTAACCGGGTATAGCCCAACCAAAAGACGCCAAATAACAGCCCCAATCCAATGACCACCGCAAATCCCTGTCGCAACAGAAAATAAAACTGGTTGTGAAAATTGGTTTGGGCAAGGACGGCTGAGGCGCTATAGACCATCACGGCGCCAAACATCACCAGTCCCAGGGCAATCGCCGCCATCCAGCGATCACCAATGCTGGCGCTGACAAGTCGGGTCCCCTGGCTGGCAAGTTTGAGTGCTTGTGATTTCATAAAAGAATGAAGAATGAAGAATAAGGAATAAAAAATGATCTAAGCTCTTGTAAATCAACTAAATAGCTTGTTCGTTTCTTTTCCTTGCTCTTTGGAATGCTGTTAACCGTGCGAAAGTTCAAGTTGTTGCTGTTCAAAGTGTTCTTTTAGTCGAAATGTTTCAGCTTTAAATACCTGACCCCGATGCTCAAAATTATCGAACATATCAAAACTGGCGCAGGCTGGGGCAAGCAGGATGATCTCGCCGGGAGCAGCCTGGCGGAAGCCAGTTTCAACCGCGTCTTGCATTGAATGGCATCGGGTCAACAAAATATCGTCGTCCAGTTTGGCTTCAAGTGCAGTGGCAATCCGTTCGGTTGCCGCACCAATCAAGATTACGCCCCGGGCGCGTTCGTTGAGAAGCGGAACCAGGGGGGAATAATCACTGCCTTTGTCTTTGCCCCCCAAAATCACAAACAGGTTTCCCGGAAAGGCTTCGATGGCTTTGATGGTGGCATCCACATTGGTCGCTTTCGAATCGTTAAAGAATTGAATTTGATTGACTTCCGTGACCCATTCCAGCCGATGCTCGACCCCGTGAAAAGTGCGGATTGATTCACGAATTTGATCCGGAGACGCACCGCAAGCCAGCGCGGCACAGACGGCAGCGAGAACATTTTCCACATTGTGATCACCGCGGATATAAATATCACTCCGATTCAAAATCACCCGTTCGTGGCCATTGGCGCGTGAAATTAACTCCTGACCGCGTGCAAACACTCCGTGTTCAAGTTCTCTGGTTCTGGAAAAGAGCACAAACGATGCCTGATTGACAGCCAGGTGTTCCAGTGCCAGCGGCGTGGATGGATCATCGGCATTGAGGACTGCCAGCGTGTCTGGTCCCTGATTGCGAAACATCTGAAGTTTGGCATCCCGATAGGCTTCAAATGATGGATACCGATCCAGGTGATCTGGCGTAACATTGAGCAACAAGGCAACTTGTGGGCGAAACGTGTTGATTGTCTCAAGCTGGAAGCTGCTGGTTTCGAGGACTGTAAACCCATCCTCGCGTGACTGTGCCACCAGCCCAATGGCTGCCGTTCCGATATTGCCTCCGACCTGGACTGGTAGCCCCGCATCAGCCAGGATTTTCCCAATCAACGTTGTGGTTGTGGTTTTCCCGTTCGATCCAGTAATCGCCACAATCCGGCCTTTCAAATAGCGCGCTGCCAGTTCGATTTCCCCAATGATTGGTACACCGGCAGCGGCAGCTTTTTGCAAAGGAGCAATCGTGAGTGGCACGCCGGGACTGATGACGATTTCATCGGCGGTCACAAAAAGATGGTCAGTATGGCCACCCAAATCCAGACCAACTCCAATGGCTCGCATCCGTTCGGTTTCAGCCAGGAGGGCACTTTCCGGACGTTGATCCGTCACCGTGACCTGTGCCCCGCGTGCCGCCAGAAACTCAGCGGCAGCCAGACCACTTCGGGCGGCACCAACAATCAGAATGTTTTTTCCAGTCACGTTCATAAAAAATGAATGAGGAGCGAGGTCGTGAGGTAGCCAGGAGTCAATCCCTCTCGCTACGTCGCTTGTTACCGTAATTTCAACGTTGCCAAACCAAGCAAAACAAATAAGAACTGTAAAATTAAGAAACGAAAGACGATTTTTGATTCTTTCCAACCAAGTAATTCAAAATGATGATGAATGGGAGACATTTTGAAGATGCGTTTTCCAATTCCGGTTTGAGGATCTTTGGTCATCTTGTAATAGGTTGTTTGCATAATGACCGACAGGGCCTCGATGACAAAAATCCCGCCAATGACGACCAGCAACAGCTCTTGTTTGATCAAAATGGCGATACAGCCAATTGCTCCGCCAATCGCCAGGCTCCCAACATCACCCATAAAGACTTCGGCTGGTGGTGCGTTAAACCACAAAAACCCAAGGCTGGCACCAGCCAGAGCGGCACAAAAAACGGTGACTTCCCAGGCTTCCGGGTTGGCTGTCAGCCCAAGGTACTTTGCCGCATCCGCATACCCGGTGACAAACGTCAGGCCAGCCAGGGCCGAAGCCACCACAAAGGTGGTGCTAATGGCCAGTCCATCAAGTCCGTCGGTCAGGTTCACGGCGTTAGAACTGCCCGTCATCACGATAATCATAAAGGCCAGGTACAGCACCCAGCCGAGTTCCGGGCGAAAATCCTTAAAAAATGGCACGCTGAGCTGGGTTGAGTAATGCGCCCCAAAGAGCAGCACCAGTCCAATAATGATTTCAGACCCAAACTGACCGATCAGTTTATAGCGTCCCTGAAGCCCCATGTTGTGCTTCTTTTTAATTTTCAAAAAATCATCCACAAAGCCAATTGCCCCGTGGGAAAGCAATGCAAACAGCACCACCCAGACATACAGATTGCTGAGATTGGCCCAGAGCAGTGTGGCGCTTGCCACCGCCGTAATGATCAGGATGCCACCCATCGTCGGCGTTCCGCGCTTGATGCGGTGAGTGGTCATGCCTTCTTCACGGATTTCCTGTCCAAATTTTAAGATGCGCAGCTTTTCGATCATCAATGGGCCAAATGCGAGACTGATGATCAGTGCCGTGATTGCTGCGAGCGCAGCCCGGAACGAAACTTCGCCAAACACGCGAAGCGCGCCAAAGCTGGGATGAAGTTCTCGTAAAACGTGGTAGAGCAGGTAATAGAGCACAAAAAACCAGCCTTTAGCGTTTCGAATATCTGGAATCAAGCAGCATCATTTTGGTAAACCTCCTCAGTCCGATCCCTGTTTTATTGGTATAGCCCGGTTTGAGTGGGTGTGGGCGGACAAACCGAAAAGCGGTGTTTGAGCGTTTCAATGACCAGTTCCGTTCGAACGCCACGAGATCCTTTGACCAGCACCACATCTCCAGGGCGAACGGCTTGCGCAAGCCATTCACCGGCCTGGGTGGCGTCAGGTGCAAAATATGTTTGAGAATGGGGCAACCCGGCGGTGTATGCCCCGGTCAGAAAATGTTCTGCCAGCCCACGAACCCCAATTAGAAGTCCAACTCCGTGTTCTGCCGCAAATTTTCCGCACGCGGCATGCATTTGGGCGCCGTCTGGTCCAAGTTCCAGCATTTCCCCAGCGACCAGTACGGTGCGGCGGGCATCGGGTACGGCAGCCAGCAGCTTGATCATTCCCTGGAGTGCCTGCGGGTTGGAGTTGTAGGAATCATCCACGACCGTAAAGCCAGCTTCAAAATGGAGAACTTCACCGCGATGCGGGGCCGGTTTTCCTTGTTCAAGCGCTGCGGCAATACTGTCCAGATAGCCTCCGCATTCCAATGCCACTGCCGCCGCGGCCAGTGCATTGTGGACAAAATGCTCGCCCGGTAACGGCAGATGAACCGGAATCGTGCCTTTCGGAGTGACCAGCGTAAAATCTGTTCCAAGCAATCCGTGCGGGGTGACATCAATGGCACGGACCTGAGCGTTCTCCCCACGACCAAAAAACACAACCTTGCCATTTTTCGCCCGAGCGATTTCATCCATCTGACGAACCCGAGGATCATCAACATTGAGAATCGCCGTTCCACCTTCGATCAAGCCGTGAACAATTTCAGCTTTGGCCGCTGCAATTCCGTCAATGCTGTCAAAGTTTTCCAGATGCACCGGCGCCACGTTGAGCACCACACTGATATGAGGCGGGGCAATCTGGGTCAATTGGGTGATTTCGCCAGAAAAGCTCATGCCCATCTCAAAGACAGCAAAGTCGAAATCATCCATTTTGTGGTAATTTGAAATCATCTTGAGTGCGGTCAGTGGGAGGCCAAACGTGTTGTTGAGGTTCCCCACTGATGCGTGAACCCGCCCACAGGTTGAAACCGTGCGGGCGGTGAGTTCCTTGGCTGTGGTTTTCCCGGCACTCCCGGTGATGCCGATGACCGGGCGTCCCCAGTCGGTCAGCAGCCGGTGGGCCAGTTGTTGGAGTGCCAGCAGGGTGTTCTCAACCATCAGGCACCGCTGGCGTTCGGCATCGGTCAGGTCTTTGACGTCGGCTGAAAGAATAGCGGCGCAGGCGCCGCGCTCAAAAGCCATTTTCACAAAGGCATGACCGTCAAATACCGCGCCCTGAATGGCAAAAAAGAGTTCGCCCGCTCCAATACTGCGCGAATCAATCGCAAACCCAACCGGTGTCACTTCAGCGACTTCGGCTGGCAGTTCCGCCAGATTTTTTGCACCCGCCAGGTGGCCAATCTCATGAATGAACACAGGCAGCCTCCTGGTGGGGTGGTTCGAGCCGATTTTGCAATGCCTGCCGGGCTTCTTCCCGGTCATCAAAGTGAATCGTTCGATCTGCAAGAATTTGATAGGGTTCATGCCCTTTACCAGCTAACACCACGATGTCACCTGGTTGCGCCTGTGCAATTGCAAAAGTGATTGCCTGGCGGCGGTCAGTGATTCGGTGATAGGGTTTGCCCACTTTCCGTAGCCCGATTTCGGCATCATCCAGGATTTGTTCCGGAGACTCAGAGCGCGGGTTGTCAGAGGTGGCCACCAGAATGTCGCTGTTTTGGGCAGCCGCTTCAGCCATCAGCGGACGTTTGGTGCGATCCCGATCCCCTCCACAGCCAAAGAGTGTAATCACCCGTCCACCGGTCTGGGTCACTAGTTCTCGTGCTGCCCCGAGTGCATTGTGGATTGCATCTGGGGTGTGCGCATAATCCACCACCACGGCAAACCCCTGGCTTCCGTCATCAACCCGCTCAAACCGTCCCGGAACCTGGGCTTGTGAAATTCCTTTCACAATATGTTCAACTGGAATTGAACAGGCCGTAGCGGTTGCGATTGACGCCAGAATATTGTAGGCGTGTGGTTTACCAACCATCGGCGATTGAATTTCAAGCGTGCCCTGCGGCCAGTGGACCGTGAGTGACAGCCCGGAAAGGCTGGTGTTCACACAATCAATCCAGACATCTATCTGGCGAGTATCCTGATCACCTGAGCGAATTCCATAGCTGACCTTTCGGGTCTGGTCCGGAAGCTCCTGGTAGAGTTGTTCGCCATACGGGTCATCCCGATTGAGCACAACCGCCGGTGGAATCGGGCACAGTCGCCCGTCAAAGAGGCGGCGCTTGACATCAAAGTACGCCTCCATTGTTTTGTGGTAATCAAGATGGTCCTGGGTCAGGTTTGAAAAAACAGCCACGGCAAAATCCAGCGCTGCTGCCCGGTGCAAATCAATGGCGTGCGATGAGACTTCCATGGCGGCATACTTGCATCCTGCATCAACGGCCCGACGCAGAAAAGATTGGATTTCAGAGGCTTCTGGCGTGGTGTGATGGGCTGGCTCTGTATGATTTCCAATCCGGTATTCAACCGTGCCCATCATGGCAGACAGGCCGAATGCCGACTGGAAAATCGCATTCAGCAAATAGGCCGTTGTGGTTTTGCCATTGGTCCCGGTGATTCCAACCAGATTGAGCTTACGGCTTGGGTATCCATAGATGGCTGCGGCAGCCTGGGCCATTGCCAGCCGTGCGTTTGGTACCTGAATCCAGGTATGAGTAAACTCAGTGGGGCAGGGACGTTCGGAAATAACACCGATGGCTCCCTGATTCAGGGCTTGAGGGATAAATTGATGGCCGTCTGACCGGGCCCCCTGGATGGCCACAAACAGGCTCCGGGGTTGACAGGACGCCGCGTGGTGGTGGATGGCACAAGCCTCACCGGCGGGGCCGCTGAGCTGCCCTCCGATACACTGTGCAATGTCGTGAACCTGTACCATAACCCTTGTCCTGTATAAAGATGTCGAATGCCTGCCACCAGCTTGTTTTTGGTGTTGCTCAGGATGAGCTTAATCGGACCTGACAGGTACTGCCTGGTGCCACCAGTTCACCTGGGGCAGGGAGTTGTTCTTTGATGACCCCAAAGCCGGAAGACTGAACTCGAATTCCCAGTTTTGAGCAGGTAGTGACGGCGGTTCGAAGGCCCTGACCGGTCAAATCCGGCATCCGAATGCCCCGGCTGGGGGCATTGACCGTCACCAGCGGAGTATGGTTGCGGACGGTTGACGTCGCTGCCGATGACGGATGGGAAACAGATTTGGCCTGATTGGCGCTGGTCAGCACCACATCGGCTGGTGGAGCTTCGGTGGCTGAGGCCGGTGCCGCAATGGGTTTTCCTGGCAAATCAAATGGGTCGGGTTCATCCGGTAGATTTTGATCGGCTGCCAGCAGCGCATCTTGCGGGTCAAAAGGAACGTCTGGTCTGGCGCCTACGATTGGAAGCACCATTTCCGCAATCCGTTTAAACACTGGCGCTGCCGCATCGCCGCCGTGATGCGCGCCAAAAGGAGGTTCGTCAACCACCACGGCAATCACAACTTTTGGTTTTTCAACTGGTGCCAATCCAATGAAGGAAGCAAAGTATTTGACTTCGGAATAGCGTCCGATTTTGTGGTCAAATTTTTTGGCAGTTCCGGTTTTTCCACCGGCTGAGTAGCCACTCAATTTGGCTTTTTTGGCGGTCCCGCGCTCCACCACATTGCGCAGCATGGCGCGCATTTCCTGGGCTGTTTTGACGCTGACAACCCGGCGAGTTTTTGGCTCGGTATCAAAAATCACATCGCCAGTGGTTGAGAGGATATTGCGGACAATGTGCGGCTGAACCCAAACACCGTCATTGGCCAGCGCCCCAATGGCGCCAGCGAGTTGCAGCGGGGTGACCTGCACTTCATATCCCATCGGAAGCGAAGCGTATGACAAATCTGACCACCGGTTGACACCACCAATTGATCCGGCTGATTCGGCTGGAAATCCAGCATCGGTGGGTTGTCCAAACCCAAACCGCTCAACATATTTCAACAGGCGTTCTTTTCCAAGCTGACGTCCGGTTTTGATTGCGGCCACATTGCTTGAAACACTGATGGCTTCTGTGGCTGTGAGCATTCCATAGCCACCGCCATCCCGGACGGTATGACCTGCAATCGTGATTGAGCCGCCCTGACAGTTAATCGCATCGGTTGGGCGAAGAACTTTTTCCTCAAGTGCTGCCGAGTAGGTCACAATTTTAAAAACCGATCCCGGTTCATAGGCTTCTTCTGCAATCCGGTTGCGGCGTGCCCGCAATTCCTCTTCATTTTCTGCCCGGGAATTAGGATCAAAAGTTGGTGTGGTTGCCAGCGCCAGAATATCACCAGTGGTTGGATCCATTACCACTGCCATCATGCCTTTGGCTCGGGTTGAGGCCACCGTTTCCTTGAGGATTTGCTCCGTTTTGTACTGAATGCGTTGATCCACGGTCAACGTCAGGCTTTGACCGACTTCGCTGGTTTGCTGGTTGCGATGAAAGGGGCGGCCTTTGGCATCGGACTCAACCAGAACTTTTCCGGATGTTCCGCGCAAGTGTTTATCAAATTCCAGTTCAACGCCGGCGGCGCCTTGCTCCTCAAAATTCACATAGCCAAGCACGGTTGACGCCAGTTCGCCTTGCGGATAGCTGCGTTTGGTTTCTGTGACAAATTGAATGCCTGGGATATCAAGCTGCGTAATCGCTTTGGCCTGATCATCAGTGATTTTGCGTTTGAGCGGCACAAAAACCTTTGATGATGTGAGGCGTTGCATCACGGTATCGCGCGGCATCTCAAGGATTTTGGCGAGTTCATCAACGTGAGGTGCTGGCTTTGGCACCTGCCCCGGTGAGACATAGACCGAAGCAACTTCGGTACTGGTCGCCAACTGGTATCCATTGCGGTCGGTGATGGTGCCGCGGCGGGGCGTGGTTTCAACCACGCGTTGTTGTTGTTGTTCTGCTCGTTCGCACATCGCCTGATGTTCGTGGACCTGATATCTGACCAGCCTGGCGATGATCAAACCCATCCAGATCAACAACACCACCGCAATCACGCTCAGACGGGCTGGCGACAGCGATTGGGGCGAAGTGACTGCCACCAGTTTTTTCCGGGTTGTTTTTTGTTTGATCGTTTCGCGAAGTGCCATGCTCACTCAACTGGTTTTGGGAAATTGTCGCTGCCAGTCCCCAGCCGTGCCTGACTGCACCGGCCTGGTCTGAGACTGGTTAGCGCTGTTCAATTACAATTGTTTGGTTGGCCTGTGGAAGCCCCATTCCCTGGCGGCGGGCGCGATTTTCAAGCACGCTGGGTGACAACAATCGTTGCCGTTCAAGCTCAAGTTTGCGCTGGTCCTGGTCAAGTTGCTGGATTTGTTGTTTCAGGTGTTCAGTTTCATATCCAATCTCAACCGCTTTGACGTGTTGCCACGACACATACACAAACCCGCAGGCAACTGACGTCCCGAGGATGATGGTGAGTCCCCACTGACGAAACCAGGTGCGGTCAAGTGCGCGTTTGGGGCAGGTATTCTGGATTGAAGATTGCAGTCGATAGCGTTGCATACCCGGTCTCAGGTTCCTTTCATGGTGAATGAAGTGTCCCTGCTTGATGTTGAACAAAATTCGGATGGTTTCCTGACTGGCTGGATCGTGACGGCTGTCAGGGGTTCTGGTTGATTGGCCAATTCTGCCTGGCCAGAGACGATCCGCTACGCTGGTAAAGGGGGTGAGAAGAGAGCCTCGGAATCGAACGAACTGACTCGCTGACAAACACGAAGTTTTGCACTGCGGGCACGAGGGTTCCGGTCAATTTCAGCTTCTGAAGCGACAACCGGCTTTTTGGTCACCAGCGAAATCCGTTTGGGGGGAACGGTCCGTTCGTGATGCGGGGTGAGCCAGAGAGAGCGTCGATCAGTGACTGGGTTTTCCATTCCGGCTTCAACCCGAAAAGCACGCTTGATCAGTCGGTCTTCCAGTGAATGAAACGTGATGACTGCCAGTTTGCCGTCTGGAAGTAGATGATCAATGGCATCGGTGACAAACTGGTCGAGGTGTTCGAGTTCACGATTGACCGCAATCCGCAGGGCCTGAAAGGTGCGGGTCGCTGGATCAATTCGAAACTGTTTCGGTGAAAAGGGAACTGCACGTCGGACGAGTTCAGCCAGTTGCTCTGTCGTTTCAATCGGGTGTTTGACACGTTCATTGACAATGCGACGGGCAATCCGCCGGGAAGCCGGTTCTTCACCATATTCAAAGATCACGTTGGCCAGTTCCTCAGCCGAAAGCGTGTTCACCAGTTCTGCTGCGGTCACAGATTTGGTTTGATCCATGCGCATATCGAGTGGTCCATTGAGCTGAAAGCTAAACCCCCGATGGGCCTGACCAAGCTGCCAGGAGGAAACCCCAAGATCAACCAAAATAGCAAAAACCTGCGTGAGATGGTGTTGGACCAGGATGTGGCGCAGATCGCGAAAATCTCCGTGAACAAAGATGACACGGTCTGCAAACGGGGCCAGCCGCTGGCGAGCCAGTGCCAGCGCTTCGGTATCACGATCAATTGCCAGCACACGAACCGTTTCCGACTGTTTCAGAAATGCTTCGGTGTGGCCGCCCAGACCAAGCGTTCCATCCACGATCCACCCACCGCGCTCAGGTTCCAGCAACGTCAGGATCTCATCCACCATAACAGGCAGGTGTTGTATCAAAGGAGCTGATTTCTCAAATATCATTGCCGTTTACAGAAAGCAGAAAGGATGAAGAGTGTATCTTCTTTCACTATAAGGAATTACCTGTCTCGTGATTCATACTTGATGATTGGCATTGTGCCGTGGCTAGATTCCGAGTCTGGCCAATGCCGCCGCGTCATCATCGGTAAATGGATCGGCTGCCAGTCGAGCTTCAAACCGTTCCAGACTCCAGACCTCAAGGTAATTCAGATACCCAAGCACCGCGACGTCACCCAGCATTTCAGCTTTTGACCGCAACTGGTACGGAATCAAAACCCGTCCCTGGGTGTCCATTTCAGCTTCCTGACCGTAATAGTTGGTTCGATCCAGAAACTTGCGGCGGGCCGGATCCATCACCGGAAGCGCCAGGAGTCGGTTTTCAATCGCGGTCCATTCCGGCATCGGATAGATGCGAGCGCATTCACCAGTCAGGCTGGTGATATAGAGCAGCAGACCATACCGTTCTTCAAGCAATCGCCGGAAGGGAGTTGGAATCTTTAACCGCCCTTTGTCATCAATGCGGGCTGTATGATTCCCTCGCAGCATGGGCTTATCCTCGCTCTGTGCTCACCGTCAAGCATCGTTTCTGCGGCGATGGTTGTGCCTGTCGAGCCTCTGGTGTGGGATGTGTCACCAAACTCACAACACATCCTGGCACAGAACGTAGCCCAACTCTTTGAATACAAAAGAACTTACGCTGGAGGTCCATTGCAGCTACTGGTCACAGCAAAGGTTCGGGGAATCAAATGTGAAGGGCTTAACGTGTAACTTGAGGTTTTGATAGGCAAAACGCTAAAAAAAGCGACTTTTGGCCACTTTTTTCCACAGGATCGAATATTACGTTACTGAAAAACACTGTGTCAAGCGCAAAGGCTGGAAAAAAGTCACAAGATGCAGTTTAAATTCATCTTGATAACTTATTTATTTAGTTGGTTTTATGGATTTCTATTTGAAGTTTTAGTTGAAGCCTTCCCAGCGCATCTGGACAACGGTTTCAATATGGTAGGTTTGGGGGAAAAAATCGATTCCGGTGATGGTCTCAATCACAAATCCAGCCGTGCTCAGTCGGCGCACATCACGGGCAAGGGTGGAAGGGTCACAGGAGACATAGACAAGACGTTGCGGGCGAAGATTGATCAGACCGTCCACGACTTCGGGGCTTAACCCGGCGCGGGGTGGGTCCACCACGGCAAAGGCAACCTGATCAACCAGATCAAGATGTTCGATCAACCATTCTTCAGTTGATAACCGCTGAAAGGTCACGTTGGGAATCTGATTGGCCTTGAGGTTGATTTCGGCAAAATGAGCGGTATGCGGCGCTGCTTCAGCCGCAAATACACGGTGAAACCGATGGGCCAGCGGCAGGGTCAACAAGCCCACTCCGGCATACAGGTCCACGGCAATGGCCTCAGCCTCAGGCGAACTGGTGAGACTGGAAAGAACTTCTTTCACCAGTGTGTCGAGTAAAAATGAATTGACCTGAAAAAAACATTCGGTATCAAACCGATACTGAAAACCGGCTACCTGGCGCACGATGGGTCTGGTAGAGAGTCCGACAAATGGCAATGATGCTGAAATCGAAGCTGATTCGGATGAGTCTTGCCCCGCCGCCGCATCCGTTGCCAGATCTAATGTCACGATGGCTGCTGAGATATGGGTTGCAGGAAGATGTGCCAGGCGCGCTAACACCTGATTTAACGATGGATCCAGAACCCGGCATTCGGTGATCGGTTCAATGCGGTGGGAATGAGCGGCAAAAAAGCCGGCTTCGGACTGTTTGGTATGTGGATTGAAATGAAGTTTGAACTGGGTCCGATTTCGGTAGGACCATTCGGGGCCGGTTCGAATCGGAATCGGCTCTGACCAGTTAAGACCGCCGATTCGCTGAAGCGCTTCACGAATAAACTCTGATTTAGCTGCGATTTGGGCCGGATAAGAAAGATGCTGCAGGTGGCATCCTCCACAGCGGCCATAGTGCGGACAGGGTGGCTCGATGCGGTCTGGTGAGGCTTCGATGACCTGCGTGAGCCGTCCCCGAGCAAACGTGCGGCGCAATTCAGTGATTTCGACTTCAACTTTTTCACCGCTGACCACACCTGGAACAAACAAGGTTCGGCCATCGGCCAGTCGGGCCAGCCCATCACCGCCATAGATCAATTTTTCGATAGTGACGGTTTCGGTTCGGGTCAATTGAGGGGCGCTGGGTGAGCTGGCCGCCGGGGATGATTGTTTTTTGGTGTGATGTCGTGAGAAGCGTTTTCGGGAAGCCATGGGAAATCTCGGGTTCAGG
>DAOQNB010000066.1:0-13050 GCA_035335845.1 Acidobacteriota bacterium
ACCGGGTCAGCAGCTCACGCGAAAGCTGGATGGTTTCGGTTGCACCCTGAAACCGCTTGAGAGCTGGGCGTGGGAAATCGGTTGGAAGTTCGAGCAGCGGATGCTCCTGACCCAAATGATCCTTCCAGAAATCGAGTTGCGTTTGCAATGTTTCACCGGTCAGCCATCCACGCTGCCACTCGGCAAAATCCGCATACTGAATCGCCAGTTTCGGCAGTGGCGAGGCTTCGCCACGCGCAAAGGCATGATAGAGCAGGGCCAGTTCGCGGATAAAAATTCCGGCGGACCAGCCGTCAAATACAATGTGGTGAATGGTGACCAGTACCACATGATCGGTGTCACTTAACCGAATCAATCTGGCCCGGAGCAACGATCCGCTGGCGAGATCAAATGGGAGGCGGGCCTCGATGGCGGCCAGTTCGACCAGTCTGGCGTCGGAGATGTGTTCGGCTTCGATTGAGTCAACCGCGAGGTGAAAGGGCTGGGGTGGATGAATGATCTGGACCGGGTCGCCTTCGCCAGAGGCAAAGGACGTCCGCAGGCTTTCGTGACGGGCAATCAGTTCAGTGAGTGCCCGTTCCAGGGCCGGAGCATCAAGTGGACCACGGAGTCTGAGCGCAATCGGAACGTTATATGCCGGGTTGTTTGGCTCAAGTTGATCGAGAAACCACAGGCGCTGTTGCGCAAACGACAGGCGATACCTTTCGGCTGGGGTTCGATGGGGAATGGTTTGGGTGGAAGTTCCTTCGGATTGCTTTTGTTTTAAGCGGAGCGCCATCAGGGCCTGTTTTTCAGGCGACAGCCCGGCGATCCGATTGCGTAAATCACTCATTCTTCGGGGTCCTTGCTACCATTGTGCGATTCACTGGCCAGGAGCAATCGGACTTCGTCATCGGAAAGTTGATCCAGCTCCGCCAGCATGGTTTCCATTTCGGCGGCGTCGGCTTTCTCGGCTTGAAGTTGAAGGATGGCCAGGGCCAAATCGGCGATTGTGGGGCGTTCGAAGATCAAACGAAGCGGTATATCTACCTGAAAACGCTCCCGGATTTCAAACACGATTTGGGCAGCAAGTAAGGAATGTCCACCAAGTGAGAAAAATGTATCGTGAACGCCGACCTGTTCGCGGCCAAGCACTTCGGCCCACAGTTGGGCCAGTTCGGCTTCAACCGGGTTGCGCGGGGCAACAAAGGTTGTTTCGGCGTGGGCTTCGGCCTGAGGCAGCGCGGTGCGGTCAATTTTGCCATTTGGGGTCAGCGGGAAGCGTTCGAGGACGACAAACACCGACGGAATCATAAATTCTGGCAATCGGTCGTGCAAAAACGCCTGGATCTGATGTTCCAGATGGTGTGCGGTCTCGACAGAAACTGGCCCGGAACGTGGCACAACATAGGCAATCAATTGCTGATTGCCCTGCCGGTCAGATTTGGCCAGGACAATTACCTCGGCAATGTCGGGATGCGTCGCCAGTACCTTTTCAATTTCACCGGGTTCGACCCGATAGCCACGAATTTTGACCTGATCGTCCACCCGTCCCAAAAACTCCAGATTCCCATCCGCCAGCCAGCGGACAAGGTCGCCGGTTTGGTAAAACCGAGGGCTGAGGGCTGAAGACATCGGGCTTGGGGCTGAGGGCTGAAGGGTAGAAATCATCGATGATTGAAAACCCTGAGCCCTATCTTCAGCCCTCAGCCCTGAGCCCTCAGCCCTGGATTGAGAGCCCTGAGCCCTGTCTTCAGCCCCCAGCCCTAAACCCTGAGCCCTGATGACGAACCGATCTTCCGTTAAATCCTTCCGATTCAGGTAGCCGATGGCCACTCCGTCGCCGCCGATGAAAAGTTCACCGGGGACGCCAGTCGGGACGGGTTTGAGGTGTTGATCGAGCACCAGCACCTGGGTATTGGCAATCGGACGACCGATAGGGACTTTCGAAGTCAGTTTTTGGTCTGGGCGGGCTTCATAGAGCGTGGCGGAAACCGTGGCCTCGGTTGGACCATAGGTGTTGATGAGCCGTACCCGGTCGCCAACCAGTCCAAACCAGAGGTCGAGGACTTCGTTGGACGCCTGCTCGCCACCCAAAATCACCAGCCGGAGCGATGGTGGCACTGGAAGCTTGCCTTTGACCATTTCCCGAACCAGCAAATGCCAGTAAGCGGTTGGCAAATCAAGCACCGTAATGCCCGTTGCGGTAATTGTTTCAAGGAGTTCCACGGCAGAAGACATCCGCACGTCTTTGACACAGACCAGCGTGGCGCCAGCCTGGAGCGTTGGGAAAATTTCTTCGATAGCCGTGTCAAAGCTGAGCGAGGCAAACTGCAACACCCGGTCAGCGGGTGTCAGGCCAAATTTCGGTGCCAGCGCACAGGCCAGATTGACCACGGACTGGTGTTTAATGGCCACGCCTTTGGGCATTCCAGTCGAACCCGAGGTGTAAATGACATACACCGGACTGGCCGCCGGTTGCTTGACCTGTTCGATTGGCGTGGTGTAGGCCGGTAATTGCAACTGGTCCAGGCACAGGATTTGGGCTGTTTGTGTTGGTAAGGCTTCAACGAGTGTTGAATGAGTCAAGATGACTGGCAACCGGGCGTCGCGGATCATAAATTCCAGCCGCGTCTGTGGGTAGGCTGGATCAAGCGGAACAAACGCGCCTCCGGCTTTCAAAATCGCGAGCATGCCAACCAGTAATTCAACCGATGGTGCCAGGCACAGGCCGACACGGGTGTACGGCGTGACATCCTGATCGCGCAGGTAGTGGGCCAACTGCTCAGCACGGGTGTTGACTTCCGCATAGGTTAGCCTGATTTCCTTGAAACGGCCCGCTTCATCTTTTTCGGCATAGACGAGCGCCGTAGCATCGGGATTTTGGCGGGTCTGGGTTTCAAAGAGTTCGTGGGCTTTGAGATGTCGCGGATAAGCCGTCTCGGTTTGATTCCACTGTGCCAGGAGGTTCACCTCCTGGGATGAAAGAAGTGAGAGTCCAGAGAGTGGTCGGTTGGGATCCTCGATGATGTGTTCCAGCAACGCATGAAACTGACTGATCATACGCTGGATGGTTCCAGCGGTGAACAGGCTCGTGTTGTATTCGACCACGCCGGAAATCCGGTTGCCAATATCGAGCAGTTCAAAGGTCAGATCGTTGCGGGCGGTTCCGGTGTCGGCATCAATGATTTCAACCGTCAGGTTTTCAAGTGAAATCGCCTGTTTCACAGTGTTTTGCAGCACCAGCATGACCTGGAAAATCGGTGGGTAGCTCAAATCACGCTGGGGTTGAACGGCTTCGATGACTTTTTGGAACGGGACATTTTGATGGGTAAAGGCGGCAATCGTCATTTCCCGAACCCGGCCAAGGAGTTCAGCAAAGGTTGGGTCGCCTGACACATCTGTTCGCAGGGCGAGCACATTGGTAAAAAAGCCAATTAAGCGTTTGGTTTCAAAGAGATCGCGGTTGGCAATCGGGGTTCCTACGACGATATCTTCCTGGCGGGCATATTTGGACAACAGCGTTTGGAATGCTGCCAGCACCGTCATAAACAGGGTGGCGCCCTGTGACTGACTCAGCCCTTTGAGTGCGGCATACATTTCCTGGGGAATTTCAATCGTTTCACGCGCACCCCGGAACGATTGCACTGCCGGACGCGGAAAATCAGTTGGCAGTGTGAGCAGGGGCGGTGCTCCGGTTAACTGGTCTTTCCAGTATTTGATGCCGTCATCCAGTTTGTGTTCGGCAATCCATTGCTGCTGCCAGCAGGCAAAGTCCGCATACTGGATTGGCAAGGCCGGCAAGGGCGAAGGTTGACCGGCACCAAAGGCGTTGTAGAGTGCTGAAAGTTCCTGAATCAACACATTTACCGACCATCCATCACTCACGATGTGGTGGATATTCAACAGCAGCACGTGATCTTCGGGTGAGAGTCGCAGAACGACAACCCGAAGTAACGGTCCCACTGAAATATCAAACAGTCGCTGGGCTTCACTTGTGACAATGGCTTCAATGGCGTGGGCGTGTTCGGTGGCTGGAAGGTTTGAAAGATCAACCAGTATATTCACATTGTCGTTGACTGGCTTTAACCGGAAATCAGCCGGGACCTGATCAAGCAGCGCAAACCGAAATTCAGAGGCCGGATGAATGATCTGAACCGGCTGTCCGTCAACAGCCACAAACGTGGTGCGGAGCGCTTCGTGTCGTCGGATGATCTCAGAAAAACAGCGTTCGAGAACCTCAACCTTGAATTGTCCCCGAAACCGGCGGTTATACGTCACATTCATCGGAGCGTGGTCGAAACTACTCGCCGGCTTGAGTTTATCAAGCATCCAGAACATTTGCTGGAGCGGCGAAAGCGGCAGTTTCTGGTCACGGGAGACAGGTGCCAAAGCGAGAGGGTGCAGTTCAGGAGCAAGTGTTTCAGAATCAGAATTTTGGTCGCACCTCAAAGAGGTAGCCAGAGTGGTAGCCTGGGGTGGCTTTGCACCCCAGGTTTCGTCACCCTCTTTCTCTTTTTGCCCTGAAAGGGCATTCGTCATTCCAGCCCCTGCCGGGGCAGAATCAAGGTGGGGATCTATCCCTGGGAGTGCGCTCAGAGCAGCTTCCCCCAGGCTACCATTGTGCTGCTCCTTTGGAGTGCGAGATGCGAGTGGCTCATTTTCTTGAACCCTGAGCCCGATTTCTTCAGCCCCAAGCCCCAAGCCCGATTCCTTCAGCCCCAAGCCCTGAGCCCTGAGCCCTGGTTCATTGGGTAACTCATACCCCAGCTCCTCGGCCACGCGGCGGGCAAGGCCACCCAGGCGGCGCGGGAGGCGAATTGTTTTCCAGACGTCGCCCAGACCTGGGTCAATTGCATTGTGTTCAAAGAAGTTCGGGTCGCCGATGCCTTCGTGTTGCCAGCCCTTGCCCTCGGACTGCGGTTTGCCGTCATAGGGCCGGACCGTTTCAGCTTCAAATGGGATATTCAGAAAGCTGCACATCTGCTCCATGATGTGTGTCGGGTTGACGACCATGTCTTCATAGCGCACGCTCTGGCGTCGTTCGGCGGGAATTCGGCTGAAGAAGTCCAGAATGTTGCTGTTGGTGACAGTCCAGACCTGTTCGGCCAGGGTGAGTGGATCCTGAGCCGTGGCCTGCATCAGGTCGGCAAACAGGACTTCAAACCGATTCCGGACACACGATTCAATCACCGCATACGGATGCCGCATCAGGTGGATGTATTTCGGCTGATCAAAGATTTCTTCGGCCCGTTCGAGCACTGCCATGCTGGCAGCATACGACGGCGTTTTATCTACCAGCAGCCGGGGCGCAATCTGGTCGGTCAACATCCAGTATAGTTCTTCGGTGGTGGCATTTTGGGCAATCAGATCGGCAATCAGTTGTGACACGCCGGCTGGTGTTTTGCCTGGAAGCTTGTTGAAGGCGTGGATTAACCCTTTATCCAACCCGGACGACCGCAACAGCCGATCCCGTTCACTCATGGTTTGATAGGGCAGCAGGTGGAGTTCGGGCGGCGAAAACAAATGTGAATGTTTAGAGAGCATCACCCGGAACAGCGTCGAACCGGAACGAGGACTGGACAGCACCAGGATGACATTCGGGATCCGCTCGCGAGGCTGTACCTGGCGGGCGATTTCCTGTTCTTGTTTCAACCGGGCAGCCACCGCTGGCTCAACCGAAGGCACGATGATCGCTGGTGGTGGTTCGCTGGGGAGATTATGCCGCCGGTTAAATTCACCGATCAGATAGGTCGCCATCGCATTGACTGATGGCTGCCGGAAGATTTCAGCCGGGAAGATTGGGAACTGCAAATCCTGCTTAAAGTGCATCATCAGGTCCGTGACGATGATTGAATCCAAACCCAGTTCGATCAGATTCCGGTCTGGTTCGATCAACTCACGGCTGGTATGGAGCGATTCGGAAATCCGATCTTGCAGGTACGTCACCATCAGATGGTGCTGGAGTTCGAGCGAGGCATGCTTGAGCTGTGCTTCGAGCGAGGCATTTTCCGGCAGCTTGATTTCCACAACCTCGGGTGCTGCTGTGGTCGTGGGTGCCGGCACCGGTTCAACTGGTGGTTCAATCGCTGGTGCTGGCGGTGGAAGTGCTGGCTCCGCAATCACTTCCAGGTCAAAGAGCAAGGGGTGAGGCGTGAACGCATCATAAAATGCCCGGAAGGTCTCCCAGGCGATATTGGCGACCATCTTTTGGGTTGCTGGGCCTGTCAGCAACACATCGAGGGTGCTGACCCCATCGCGGGGTGAAAACGACTGGATTCCAACACGTTCAAACATGCCGACGTGATGATGGTCAGCGGCCATTCCAATTTCATCCCACGGTCCCCAGTTGATGCTCAGAGCCGTCAGGCCATGTGTGCGTCGGAAGTGAGCAAAGGCATCTTCAAAGGCATTGGCGGCAGCGTAGTTGGCCTGTCCAGATGAACCAAACACCGCCGCAATAGATGAATACAGGACAAAGAAATCGAGTTCCGTCCCAGCCGTCATTTCATGCAACAGAAGGGTTCCGGCGACTTTCGATGCGGTGGCGGCTTCGAGCGAAGCCGGCTTCATGGTGGCGATCAGTTCATCAGTGGCAACACCAGCCGAATGAATCACCCCGCGCACTGCCGGAAGCGCCGTCTTGAGATGGGCAAACAAGGCCGTCATCTGGTCCCGATTGCCGACATCAACCTGGGCCAGCAGAACCTTGACGCCAGCCGATTCAAGTTCGGCAATCGTGCCGAGTACCCTTTGGGTTCGTTCTGGTGAAAGCGGTCTGGTTGAAGGTGCACCGGGCGGCAGCCAGACATTTTTGAATCCGGGAAGGCTTGAGCGACCCGTCAAAACCAGTGTTCGGGCACCACGGCTGGCCAGCCAGCGCGCCGTTGATAACCCAAGGCCACCGACACCGCCGGTGACGAGATAGGTGGCATCGGCGCGGCAGGTCATCTGACTGGTTTGGGTTTCGTCATAGGGGCTTCGAACCAGGCGTGGGGCAAATCGCTTTCCACCTCGGAGCCCGGTTTCTTTTTCGGCATCCGGATTGAGGATCGCGCGCAGAGCCAGCGTGGCTTCTTCGAGGGACGGTGTTGGCGCCAGATCAATCAATCCGCCCCAGAGCGATGGATGTTCCAGGGCCGTCACCCGGCCAAAGCCCCACAGGGCAGCCTGAACCATGCCTGAAGTTGAATGTTCACCTGCCACAGGTTGGGCGCCGCGAGTAATCACCCACAGTTTGGGCGTCAGGCGATTTCCGGTGCGGGCCGCTTTGGTGGTGTGCCGGGCCAGGGCCTGCACCAGTCGCAGGTTGGCTTTCAGGGCATCAATGCCCTGGCCGCCAGCTTCCATGCCTTTTTCATCAAGTCCCCATAGAAAGAGGACACCACGGCAGCCGGGTTTGAGCGCCTCGGCAAAAAGCTGGTCGTAGTCTTCGGCGCGTTCACGGTTGATTTCAATTTCATCTTCGCCCGTGTTGTCATAGGCCGCACCAGGTTTAATCACGGTGCAGGTTTCGCCGGCGGCTTCGAGCAGAGCCGTTAAAGCCCGACCAAATTTGTTGCGGTGGGTAAAAATGATCCAGCTTCCAGGTGTCTCAGATTGCGAAACTGTGGCTGGATGTGAAATTTCTTTCCACCGGAGTTCATAAAACCAGCTTGAATCAGGCAGCGAATCGGTCTTGATCGTTTGTGAAATTCGGCGACCTGGAAGTGACACCACGAGCCTGCCCTGGGCGTCAAACAGGTTTACATCGCCTTCAGTTGGTGACTCACCGTTCTCAGCCAAAGTGCGAATGCTGACCTCGGCAATTGAGGCGGCCAGTGCTTCAAAAGTGAGTGCGGGCGGTGCCGCCACCGTTTGCAGTTCAGCAATCACAGGTGGTTCGACCCAGTAGCGATGCCGGTCAAACGGATAGGTTGGAAGGCCAATGCGACGGCGGGGCAGGTCACGATAGGCCGCGCTCCACTCAATGTCTGTTCCATTCAAATAAAGATAGGTGAGACCTTGCAGGAGCGTGCGCCAGTCATCTGAACCAGCCTGACCGGCACCAGGCAGCCAGGTGCCAAACGTTTCACCCAGCGATTGCTTGCCAATGGTGAGTAACTGGCAGGTCGGCTCAATCACGATAAAGGTTTCAAAGCCCAGTTCGGAAAGTGTGTCAAAGGCCGGGGTAAGCTTGAGCATCTGGCGGAGTTGTTGCCGCCAGTACATGGCATCTGGCACGCCATCCAGTTGCCGACCAGTCACCCCAGAGATCATCGGAATCTGGGGTTCTTCAAACGAAAGAGTCTGAATTGACTGCTCAAAACCGGCCAGAACCGGCTCTACCAGTGGTGAATGCAGCGCCAGCCGTGGGTGAACAATCTGGCTGGAAATCCCGGCGGCGGCCAGTCGGGTCATAAAGGCGGCAATGGCGCTGTGTTCGCCAGCCACGAGGGTATGTTCGGGGCTGCACACGCCAGCGATGGTGACTCCGGAAGTGCCGCTTTGCAGGAAGGTGGTCACATGAGCGCCGCTGGTGGCGACCTGGATCGTCATTCCGCCAGTTGGAAGCTGGTCCAGGGCACGCCGTCGGGCTGCCAGAACCGCAATTGCCGTTTCAATCGAACAGCAGCCAGCGACGACGGCGGCAGCAAGTTCGCCCGTTTCCTGACCTAAAACAGCGCCCGGCAACACGCCAAAGGCTTTCCAGACTTCGGCGAGGGCAATCGAGTCGGCAAACGTGAGCAAATCAGTGTCATCACTGGTCATGGCGGCCTGCTGGCCAAGTTGCACACAATGGGTAAATGCCTGACTGTAAATCGAACTCTGGGTGAGTGACTGGCGGGAAATGCGGGCGCCATCAGCCTGGGTGGCCCCAAACAGAAAAGCAACTTTCTGGCGAATAGTGCCTTTCACCGTTTGGGTTTGAACTGCCTGAGTCGTGGTACCCGCCGCAAACGTGGCCAGCCCGGTGCGGAAGTGCTCTGTCGTTTCACCCAGGATTGTCAGCCGATGGGAAAATAACGCCCGGCCTGTGTTGGCTGAAAAACACACGTTGCCGACCAGATGGCCAGGTTGTCGTGTCAAAAACTCGCTGTACTCACCCGCCAGCCGTCGCAAGGCTGATTCACTCTGAGCCGAAAGCGTCAGAACGTGGGTTGTCTGGTCACGGCCTGATTGCGGAAGCATGGCTGGGGCTTCTTCGAGGATGATGTGGGCATTGGTGCCGCCAAATCCAAATGAACTAACTCCGGCCAGGCGCTTGTGATTGATAGGGTTCCAGGTGGTGAGTGTGCGTGGAACGGTCAGTTTGTTCGGTTCGAGTGACAGGTTTGGATTCGGTTGCTGAAAATGCAGGTGGGGCGGAATTTGGCGATGGTGCAGGGCCAGAACGGTTTTGATCAGTCCGGCAATCCCGGCAGCGGCTTCGAGGTGGCCCAGATTGGTTTTGACCGAACCGATCACACAGGGGTGTGATTCGGGGCGATTTTCACTGATGACGGCGGCCAGCGCCTGGACTTCAATCGGGTCGCCAAGCGGTGTGCCTGTGCCGTGGGCTTCAACATAGCTGATATCGGTGGGCGAAACTCTGGCCGCTTTGATGGCCTTGCGAATCACGGCCTGTTGTGACGGGCCATTGGGCGCCGTCAATCCGTTGGTCAGCCCGTCCTGATTGATGGCCGAACCACGAATGATCGCCAGGATGTGATCCCCGTTGCGTTGGGCGTCGGAAAGCCGTTTGAGGACAATCACCCCGCACCCTTCACCCCGGACATAGCCATTGGCTGCTGCGTCAAAGGTTTTACAGCGGCCATCGGGTGAGAGCATCCGGGCTTTTGAAAATGAAATCGTCGGTTCCGGCGACAAAATCAGATTGACCCCGCCGGCAATCGCCAGATTACATTCGCCGTTGAGAATGCTCTGACAGGCGAGGTGAACCGCCACCAGCGATGACGAGCAGGCCGTGTCCACCGCCATGCTCGGCCCGCGCAGGTTAAACAGGTATGACAGGCGGTTGGCGGCGATGCTGTGCGCATTGCCAAGTCCGGTGTAGGCTTCGACGGTTTGTTCGCGGTTTGCATAGCGCGCTTGCACCAGCGAATAATCATTGGAACTGATGCCGACAAACACGCCGGTTTCACTGCCGGCGAGTCGGTTCGGCGGAAGTCCAGCCGATTCAAGGGCTTCCCAGGTGGTTTCAATCAACACCCGATGTTGCGGGTCAATGCAGGCGGCTTCGCGAGGAGAAATGTTGAAAAACAGCGGGTCAAATTCATCAAAGTGATCAACAAAGCTGCCAAACCGGCAATTGGATTTTCCAGGTGCCGCCGGATCCGGGTCATAAAACGCATTGACATCCCAGCGACTGGGCGGAATTTCAGTCACGGCATCTACGCCATTTTTCAAGAGATCCCAAAACGCTTCGGGTGAACTGGCATGGCCGCCAAACCGACAGCCGATACCGACAATGGCAATCGCTTCAGCCGTTTCTGATTTTTGTGGTGGGTGAAAGGTCAGATTTTCAAGCGTGGCCAGATGGTTTGAAACGGCATCAATGGTCGGGTAATCCCAGACCAGCGTCGGGGAAATCGGGATGCCAAGCACTTTTTCAAGGTCTCCGGCCAGGTTCACCGCATCAATCGAGGACAGGCCATAAAACGCAAATGGTTGCCGGACATCAACTTCCGTGGCTGGGATTTTAGCCAGTTGGGCCACCTGTTCGACCAGCCACCGGGCAATAGTATGCACCGTACCCGGATGCGCTTTGAGCGTTGGGGCGACTGGCAGTTCAGCCGCGGGTGCCGGAATCGAGACCGGTTCAAACGCCGCCTGCCACAGCCCGCCATCCACAATTTCAAGTTCATTGGCCAGAAAGGCTTTTTTGCAGGCGTGGCGGCGGATTTTGCCGCTCGACGTTTTGGCAATGCTGCCTGGTTTGATGATGGCAACGGCGTGGCATTGCAATTCGTGTTCTTTGGCCACGGCCTGTCGAATAGCCGTAATCACTTCATTCAAATCAGGTTTTTGACGGAACTCCAGTTCCTGGACAATCACCAGTCGTTCGACTCCACCAATTTCAACCGACACCGCCGCCCCGCTGATTGAGCGCAACGAGCGATGGCTGCGTTCGACGGTCAATTCAATGTCCTGCGGATAGTAATTCTGCCCATGAATGATGATCAGATCCTTAATCCGGCCAGTGACATAGAGTTCGCCAGCGTCCAAAAAACCAAGGTCGCCGGTGCGTAAAAACGGACCTTCGCCGGTATCGGCCAGAAAAGCCTGAAAGGTAGACCGGGTTTCTTCGGGACGATTCCAGTAGCCACGGGCCACGGTTTTTCCGGCGACCCACACTTCGCCAACCTGCAGGTCCTGGCACCGGGTCAGGGTGTCGGGGTTGGCAATCACGATTTGTTGTTCAAACAAATTGACTCCGCATCCAACCAGGGATCGTGTCTGGTCTGTTTCGTGCTCGGCAGCCTCGATCCGGTTATATTTAAATGGTTCAGACAGAATGGTTTTTACGGCTGGCCCGGTGGGTTTTCGACCACCTGACACAATGAGCGTCGCTTCGGCCAGACCATAACAGGGGTGCATGGCTTCGGTGTGGAATCCACAGGATCTGAAGCTTTCAGCAAAGCGATTGACGGTTTCTGACCGGATAGTTTCAGCGCCGTTATAGGCCACTTCCCAGCAGCTCAAATCAAGTCCTGCTTTTTCCTCTTCAGTAATTTTGCGGGCACAGAGGTCGTAGGCAAAATCAGGTGCGCCGCTGACAAACCCACGATATTTGCTAATCGCTTTCAGCCAGCGGAGCGGTTTTTGCAGAAATGCGGTTGGGGCCATCAAGACGCCGTGAAACCCGGTATACACCGCCTGCAACATACCAATCAGGCCCATGTCGTGATAGGGCGGAAGCCACGACACACCCGGACGTTCGGGCGCGCATTCCATACACCGTCGCATGGCTTCTTCGTTTTGCATAATGTTGGCGTGACTGACCATCACACCACGCGGGATACCAGTCGAACCCGACGTATATTGAAGAAACGCAAGATCTTCAGGCGAAAGAGAAACTGGTTTCCATTCATTTTCCCAGCCGGCTTCGATGCTGTCGGTTGCCACCCAGGCCAGTTTTTGCAGGTCAGGGGTGTGAACCATCATGGTCTGGGTTTTGGCCAGTAACGCGGCGCTGGTCAAGGCCACGCTGGCCTCGGCATCAGCCACAATGGACTGAATCCGCGAAAGCCCGCGATTGGGGCGTGGCGGATAGGCTGGGACAGCCGTCATTCCCGCATACAGGCAGCCAAAAAAGGCCGTCACATATTCCAGCCCTGGATTAAACAGAAGCATCACGCGTGCGTCACGCGGGGCCACGCTCTGGAGTTTGGCCGCAATCGCACGGGCCTGGCGATCCATTTCAAGGTAAGTGAGGGTGGCTTCTTCGGATTCTCCGTCCACCAAAAAGGTATAGGCCAGACGGTCGGGTTGGTGCCGGGCACGAAACTGCAAAACTTCGACTAAATTTGCATGCGAATGCAGGGGGGTGGAAAAAGGTTTTGGTACAGGCGTCATTGTGGTGATGTGCAACTCGTCGGGATGAGACGCAAGAGATTGCAGGAGCGTATGAAATTGATCGAATAGGTGAGGGATCGAAGCGCCCTCGAAGAGGTCGGTATTGTACTCCAAAATTGCCACCAGCGCATCATCAACCTCGGCCATCATCAAATCGAGATCAAACTGAGCAATCCGACGCGGTACTGGCCAGGCTGTCATCTCTAATCCACCAAGACAAATACCAGCTTTTCCGCCAAGTCCCACTGAGAGCAAGTCTGCCAGGTGTGGTAAATGGACTTTTTGCAGCGTGAACATGGTTTGGAAGATTGGGGACCGGCTGAGGTCGCGTTCAAGCTGGAGTCGTTCGACCAGCAAGGCCAG
The DNA here is from genome assembly GCA_035335845.1 of Acidobacteriota bacterium. GTDB lineage: Bacteria > Acidobacteriota > Blastocatellia > Chloracidobacteriales > Chloracidobacteriaceae > JACQXX01. Next base: position 12,901 of record DAOQNB010000066.1, read on the forward strand.
TGGGAAATCCTGGTGATCAAGTCCCTGAACCACCGTCTGGCGAACACGCTCCAGGAATTCAAGAAACGTCGGATCCCCGGCACAATTGACCCGGAGCGGCACCGGATTGACCAGATAGCCAATCAATCCTGTGAGTTCCGGCTGGTTCCG
>DAOQNB010000067.1:0-12915 GCA_035335845.1 Acidobacteriota bacterium
CAACCACATTCTTCATTCTCAATTCTTCATTTTTCATCCTACCCAGCCATGGTTTTTGCCAGATAGGTAATGGTTGTGACGCCAAATCCAGTTGGGCCTTTGGCCATATCAGGAGCTTCATCTTCAAGCCAGGCCGTTCCTGCAATATCGAGGTGTACCCAGGGGGTGTCGTGAGCAAATTCCCGCAGGAAATAACCAGCCGTGATGGTTCCAGCAAAGCGTCCGCCAAGATTTTTAATATCTGCAATATCGCTCTTGATTTGCTCACGATACTCTTCGTCCAGCGGCAGCTCCCACAGTTTTTCACCAGCCAGTTCACTGGCTTGTTTGACGGCTTGAATCAGGCCGGGGTCAGATCCCATGAGTCCAGCTCGTTCCACCCCAAGTGCCACCAGTACAGCGCCAGTCAGGGTCGCCAAATCAACAATATGGGTTGCCCCGAGGGTTCGGGCATAGGCAATTGCATCAGAAAGCACCAGTCGGCCTTCGGCATCAGTATCAATGACTTCGATGGTCATTCCGTCATAGGAGTGCAGGACATCGCCAGGGCGATACGATTTCCCGGACGGCATGTTTTCGGCTGCTGCGACCAATCCATATACTTCAACACCAGGTTTAAGCTGGGCAATTGCCTGCATTGCCCCGATAACGGCGGCGCCACCTGACATGTCATATTTCATTTCCCACATTGTGTCGCGAGATTTGATGCAGATGCCACCAGTATCAAATGTGATGCCTTTCCCAACCAGTGCCAGTCGGGAATCACTGGTTCGTTCCTGTGGAACATAGTGCATGATAATGAGTTGGGGGGGCTCATCACTTCCGACAGCTACACCCAGCAATGCCCCCATGCCGAGTTCGTGCATTTTCTCTGGGCCAAACACGGTGTATTCCAGGCCATTGGCTTCACACATTTGCCGGGCTCGTTGGGCCATCTCACGAGGTGGCAATTTATTTCCGGGCTCAACGGACAGACTTCGTGAAAAATTGGCGGCTTCAGCCAGGATCCGGCCTTCTTCAAGTCCTTGTTGAGCGGCTTCGGCTACATCGGCTGAAACACATACCGTCAGTGAGGCAACTTTTCGATCAGTGTCTTTTTTTCGATAAATTGCCGGGTCGTAAAGACCGAGCAGCACACCTTCAACCACCGAAACCACCGCTGTATGTGGTGAGAGGTTCCCACGTACCGCGACCGCCAGGGAAGTTGCCCCTTTGCCAGCCGCCACCCTGGCCGCCTGACCGACACGTTGGCGCAGGCGACGAAGTGAACAATCTTTTAAGTCCCCCATGCCAACCAACATCAGTCGGCGCCATGCCCCATCGCCAGCCTGATGGAGAATCACAATTTCCCCAGGTTTTCCCTTGAGTTCGCCGCCACTGATGGCGTCGGTAATGGCACCTGATATGGTCGCGTCAAGTACCTTCAAGCCCTCGCTTTCAGCCGTTTCTCCGGCAAAAACAGGGACAATCAAAACGTCAGCAGAAGCAGTTTGCAGGTCTTGGGTGTGTAGCTGAATGTTCATAAGTATTTCTGGTTCCATAGGTTAACTACGTACTCTCTGCACAGAAGTCTTGTACAGTAAGTCACGGATCAGGGGTTAGATATCAAAAGATTTCTTCGAAAAAAGTAAGATTTGATCAAATCTAGTCTCAAGTGCGAGACTGGGACAGGCACTATTTCTATCATTGAAACTGCTGCTCGACAATCAATGTCCTGCGCATCTTCCAGTTCCCCTCGATGACATATGTGAAGGTTGTATCTGGCCAGTGCACAAAATCTGAGATAGTCATCTGAAAAAGAAAGGATTTTTATCTTAAAATAGACAGCTAGATGATAGTTTCCTGAGGCAGAACTGATTTTAGAAGAAGATGACACTCACACGGGAAAAATTATGATCAAACACATTGGCCTCTATCTCATGGCCGTTTTTTACACGGTGGCCGGCATCAATCACTTTCTGAACCCTGGTTTTTATATGAAGATGATGCCACCCTATTTACCATTCCATCTGGAGTTGATTTATCTCAGCGGGGTTGCCGAAGTTGGATTGGGAATTGCCCTGTGCATTCCAGCGATTCGACATTGGGCGGCCTGGGGAGTGATTTTGCTCCTGATTGCGGTTTTCCCGGCAAATATTCACCACCTGATGATTCGTGGCGGCGGGATGGATGTTCCGATTTGGGCCCTGTGGGTCCGGTTACCGTTTCAAGCCCTTTTTATCTGGTGGGCTTATCTTTACACGCAACCTGAAAGTCCATCTGGGTCAGGTCAGTAAAGGCAGGAATTGGGTTCCGGGTTCCGGGTTCCGGGTTCCGGGTTCCGGGTTCCGGGTTCCGGGTTCCGGGTTTTCGAAACCAAGCTTCAAGCCCCAGGCTCTAAAATATGTCTTCCCCAACCGATCCACATGATCACAACTCTGGCGGTGTTTCGTGGCAACAGGCCATTCTTTCAATGGGGATTGCTTTATCCATTCCAACCACACTGGCGGCACTGGTGGGGCTTGGGATTTATCTTGACCATCGGTTTGGGAAGTCACCACTCTTTCTGATCATTTTCAGCCTGATTGGTTTGGTAGCCTTGAGCAATGAGTTGTATGTGCTCTGGAAACGCTTTGGCCAGGATAAATAAGATTTACAAATGACTGTATTCCGGGTAGAGTGCCCATTTTCAATTTTCACTTGTGTCAGAACCTGAATCACCCAACCCGATCCCGCAAGATTCACCTGCAACCGATCCAATCGCTGTGCAACGGCGACTGGAGCGTCATATCCCACTCGTTTCACTGATGTTGATTTTGATTGGGGTGTGGAAAGGCGGCGGTCTTCTGGCCCTGAGCGTCTTGCTCGGATGTGGTTTGTCGTACCTCAATTACCGCTGGATGTCAGCCAGTCTCCGGCACATTCTGGCCACGAGAAAAGACAAACCCTCAGCCAGACAGATGTCGAAATTTTTATCACGCTGGGTTGTGATCGGAGTGGTGATGGTTGTGGCGTCTAAGCTCTTTTATTTCTCGATGCTGGGAATTCTGATTGGGCTGTTTGCTTTTCCGATTGCCGTGATGCTCGAAGGGGCCTATCAGGCAATGTGGGTGGCAATCAACGGATTGGATTAACCCAAACCACCAGTCCACAGTAAGGACACACGCACTATGTACTCGCTTTTGTCATTTTTCTTCTTTTTGTCTGGAGCCGCTGAAACAGCGGCTGAACATGGTGAAAGTGCCGGGGGACATGCACATCAACCCTGGTTCGCTGAACAAATTTATCACGCCCTCCATTTGACCCCGGAGCAACTCCCTCCCAATATCATTCACGCCCTGATTTCGGCGTTGATTTGCATCGTTGGACTCAAGCTTTTAATTGGGAAGCCATCGGTTGATAAGCCAGGCGCCGGGCAGCAAATGATCGAAGTCGTGGTGTTACAGGTTCGCAGCATGCTGGAGCAGGGAATTGGTGCCTATGGCTTCAAGTATCTCTCGTTCCTGCTGCCGCTCACGTTCTTTGTTTTGATTTCAAACCTGATGGGGCTGATTCCAATTTTTGAGCCACCGACCAACAAACTGAGCACCACGCTGGCGTTGGGGCTGTGCTCATTTTGTTACTACATCTACATGGGGTTCAGTCAGCAAGGTGTTGGGTACCTCAAGCACTTCACTGCCGGGTTGACTTCAGGGATTTTCGCCATCATCGGTATCTTGATTTTCTTTGTGGAAATCTTCAGTAACTGTTTGCGTCCAATTACACTTGGCGTCCGTCTGATGATCAACATGTTTGCTGACGAACAGGTCCTCGACGGGTTTGGCGCGATTGTCCCAATTGTGATTCCAAGCGCCTTGCTCGTCCTTGGCACGTTTGTTTGCTTTGTGCAGACCTTCATTTTCATCCAGCTTTCGATTGTGTATCTGGGTGAGACGGTGCCGCACGACGACCATCACGATGAAGAACATGGTCATGACGAAGAACACGGCCATGACGAAGGCAAACTGGCTCACGCCCACTGATTTCTCGTAACAAATCACCTGTCATCCTGGATCAGGTACGTTGTTTGATGAACACGAAAGACAAAGCCAAAGAACAACGAATCCAACGTCTTTTGATGATTGTGGTGCTGGTACAGGGGGTTGCCATCGCCGTTTTCATTGGGTGGCGACTGCAACTCAGCCTTTATCTTGTTGTCCCAGTTGCGCTTGTTGTCTTGATTGCCGTTCTGGTTGGTATGCAAACTGCAGCAAAACAGTTTGAAGATTCTTGAAACGCTCTTTTCATTGTGGCTATTTCTGATCGGCAGGTTGTTCACCTTTTATATCTTTTCCACCAGTTGTCGCTTTTGGAGCCTTGCTGTACGGGTTGTAAGGGATACCGGGCAACTGGGCTATCATACCGTGAACATTTTGTTGAGCTGAATGCGCCTCCCACTGGCTGTCCCGTCGGCAGCCTTTCAACTCTGACTTTTGGGAACAAAGGGAGAGGAAGCCAGAATCATTGAGAAATCCAGACACTAACGTATCAATCGTTTCTGAACCCCGCCCGCAATCCCGCAACCCTTATCTGGAGGATATTCCGTTCATGCGTAACTTGAAATTCAAAGCTTTGATGTTGATGGCCACCCTGGTGGTCTTTTCTGGTCCAGTGCTCGCCCAGGAAGCGGCCAAATCAACCCAGTTCTCCTTTGGTGAAAAGAAAATGGGCCTTGGTGCTCTGGCCGTGGCGATTGCTGCGTTCGCGGGTGCTCTGGGCGACGGTCGTGCGATTGCCGCTGCCTGCGAAGGCACAGCTCGCAACCCAGGAGCTGGTGGTCGGATCTTCACCGCCATGGTGCTCGGTCTGGCTCTGATCGAAACGTTGACCCTGGTGACCTTTGCTGCCGCGTTCCTCGGCCTGTAATTTCCAATTTCCAGTTTGAGAACGCCAAAAAGGGCGCAGAGTAAAACGACTCTGCGCCCTTTGTTTTTTGCTTTTCGTCAGAGGCTATTTCCCAAAGACTGATTGGAAGGTCAGGAAATTATGCTGTTCCTTCGGGGTTGCATATACCGCAAACACAACCCGTTCAAATCGGTTCTGAAATTTCCCACCTGTCAGCAGGTGTTTGGCAAAGAGTGTTGCGACGATCTTTGGGTCATTGCGAAAGACACCACATCCCCAGGCACCTAAAATCAGTGTTGTTTGACCTTGCAGGAACGCGACCGCCAGGATGTTTTCCATTCGGCCAAACATGACTTCCTGAATTTTAGCAACACTTTTGGGTTGATTCTGCTGAATGGCTCCGGCATTTGGCGCCGGGGCGGTGATGATTGAAAGCAAGTAGGGATTTTCAAGCAACCGCCCTTCATCATCTCGGAAAAAGGGGACATTCGGCGAATACATCAAGTATTCCGAGTAGAGAAGCGACCCGAACAACTGGTTATGCTGGTACATTTCCATGGTTGTCGTCAGAGTTGGATACAGCCCAGATGACCGTGCCAGGCATTCTTCTTGTGCCTGAGACCCATTCAAAAAACCCCCACCTGGATTTTTCGCTGAAGCAAAATTGAGTGCTGCTACGTGAGCGGCCTGTTCACGCTGGATCACTCGTTGAGCCGCCTCCATTGTGGTTTCCTGCGTCACTTCAATTTTGGTTTCGACCGAAGATGGTACTTCCAAAAAGGTTTGATCCACTTTCCGAAGAACCCGTTTCCATCCGTCAGGGCGGTACACAACTGTTCCGGCGACTGATTGAGCTTGTTGGTCTGCCAGAGGGACTGAGTTCCCGGCGGCAGTTTGGTAAAAACCAGTTTTAAGAATGTCGAGGGTTTCCTGGGCAAGCTTGGCGCGTTGGTTTCGACTCATCATAAGCACAAGGGAAAAAGGCAAAAATCAAAAAAGAAGGGTGCTTCAAGTCAGATTGATCGCTGGTGGGCTACTGACTGAGCCATCGAAAAAAGGTACGCCAGGTGGTTTCCCGGTTTAATTCGGCAATTGACTCAATGAGTGGAATCTCTTTTGGACAGGCTTTGACACAATTTTGGGCATTGCCACAATCTGCGACCCCTCCTTCACCCATGATCAGATCAAGTCGCTCATTGCGGTTTTGTTTCCCGATTGGGTGATGGTTGAGTTGCCGTAACTGATTGAGCAGGGCCGGGCCAATGAATGGGGATCGGTCATTGTATTGAGGGCACACTTCGAGGCAAATGCCGCAGGCCTGGCAGCGTGAAAGATGAGCCCGTAATTCTGCTTCATCCGGGTTACCCGATGGAACCGGCCCGATGGAAGTGACACCATCCGTCGGGATCCAGGCTTTCGCAGCTTTAGATTGTTGGAACAACCGGCTTCGATCAACCACCAGATCACGAATAACTGCAAATTTGCTGAGTGGTTCCAGCACAATCGGTTGTGGCAAGGTATCAACTCTGGCCATGCAGGCTTGCTGGGGACGGCCATTGATGAGCATCGAACAGGCGCCGCACTGGTTTTCAAGACATCCGGATTCCCAGGCAACAGGGGTAGATTTCTGGTTCTGGGCATTAAATGGATGGGTGCGAATTTCAGCCAGACACGAAAGAACGGTCATTCGAGGCCGGTAATAGACCGCAAATGTTTCCCACCACTCCTGACTTTGTGGGTCATCCTGCCGCTTGATGTGAAAAATAACTTTTCGAGCCTGTGGATCCATAAAAAAGAAAAGAGTTGGAATTTTGAACTATTCGAATTTCAAAACCCAACTCAGTCAGAAAATGAATGGAGTGAATTTGTTATGCGCCTTGTCGAATTTTATCGAGCGAAGCAATAAATTCTGAGGGGCCACCACGCATATACCCAAGCGTACCCACCTTTGCGCCACTTGAGTTTAAAACGATCACCGTTGGATAGCCTTGAATCTGATAGGTTTGAGCCAGTAACTGATTTTGGCGGATTTCATCAACTGGCAACTGCTTCGATTTAGGAAAATCAAGCTTGAGTAAGACCAGGTTTTTACTGGCATATGATTTAAATTCGTTGGTTGAGAAGATCTCTTTATCAAGTTTGATGCACCAGGAACACCAGTCTGAGCCGGTAAAGTCCATGAGCAGCATTTTATTTTCTTGCCTGGCCTGGGCGATGGCGGCGTTGTAATTGGTCATCCAGACGGCTTCGCTCACCGGGCCTGACAGTTCACTGGCTGATGAAGATGTTGATGGTGCTGATGGCGTTGATGGTGCTGATGTTGTTGCGGCTGGAGTTGAACACCCAATCACCGCCCCAAATCCAAGGCCGGCTGTTACGGCCAAAATCCCAAATTTCAACCACAGACCTGTCTTTTGGCGATTCTGTGATGGTGGTTGTAAATCCTTCCTCATGCATTCCTCCTTGGTGCCGCTGATCCGCTCGATGCTTCGAGCATGGCAAATATAAGAATCAATTGATCTTTTCTGATTTCAGATTTTTGGAAATCCCAGATTTTCTGAACCTGAGACACATTTTACTGTACCAGGAAGCCGGTGAGCTTCCAAGCCACGTGACCCATCCTGGTGGCCATGTAGTTTAGTCGTATTCACGTGGGCGAGGCTCAATCAGGCTGGTGTCAATCGGCTCAAAGGTAATGACGGGGCCCGCTTCTGAGAAGGTGGCCACCGTAGTTTTCAAATACTCGGTATGGTTACACACTGGAAATTCAGGCTTGAAATGAACGCCCCGCGATTCATTTCGATTCAAGGCGCTGACCACCATGACCTGTGCCAGTGTCAACATGGAGCCCAGGCGACGAGCCTGAGGAATCGAAGGTGTTGCCCAAAAATTTGTTTCATTGATATCAATCCGGGCCAGACGGTCTTCGAGTTGGTGAATTTGCTCCAGGGCGCCGTGCAATCGTTCATTAAACCGAACCACCGTCATCTGTTCAGTCATCAGGCGACCCAACTGTTCCTGGATACGCCAGGCGTTTTCAGCGCCTTGCCGGGCTTTCAGCTTTTCATTTTCATCAAGCTGTCGTCGTCGTTCAGCTTCAAAGCGGGGGTCTGCTTCCACTGGAAACGATGTTGTTCCCTGGGCACAGCGGGCCGCTGCCTGCCCTGCAATGACTCCCGAAAAAAGACTGAACAAAAGTTCATTCCCACTCAGTGCATTGGCACCGTGGAGGGATCCAGCGCATTCACCAGCAGCAAATAAACCTTTGACATTGGTCTGCTGTTCGGCATTGACCCACAATCCTCCCAGGCTTAAATGCATTCCTGGAAAAACACACATTGGAATCGTCGAAGCATGTTCGCCAGTCATCTGGAAGTAAAGATCAACTATTCCTCCCAGTCGGCGGCGGAGTTGGGTTGGTGAAAGATCGGTCAAGTCCAGATACACCTGACTCAAACTCCCGACGCCATATCCATCGAGCGAAATCTCAAAAATTTCTCGCGTCGCAATGTCCCGAGGGACAAAATTCCCGAAGCCTGGATAATGTTCCTCAAGAAAATACCAGCGTTCAGCATTTGGGATCTCTTCCGGTGGACGCTGGTCACGTGCGGTGCGGGGTACCCAAAATCGCCCGCCTTCCGCCAGGGCCAGGTCAGATATGGCTCGGAATTTATCTTCCCCAATCAATGTTGCTGGATGGAGTTGAATAAATTCAGCGTTGACATACCGGACGCCCTGTCGAAAGAGTGTTCCCTGAACACTCCCTGTCACATGAACTGCATTGGTTGTTCTTCCAAAAATGCCCCCAACCCCGCCGGCTGCAATCACGACTGCCTGGGCCGCAAACGCTTTGACTTCAAGCGTCACCAGGTCCATTGCTATGACACCCAGGCAGGTGGTCTCATCTATCACCGCAGAGAGAAACTCCCAGTTTTCATAACAGGTGATGCTTCCTTCACTTTCATAGCGTTGGATTTGTTCACACAGGGCAAACAGGGTGGCTGGTCCGGTGGTTGTTCCGACAAAAGCGGTCCGTGAGAATCTGGTGCCCGGCGTTCGATGAAGGTCAATGTGACCTTCAGTGGTACGCGTGAAGGGCACTCCCATTCGGTCGAGCAGCCAGATCAACTCGGGAGCCTGGGCGCACATTGTTTTGAGCTGGCCTTGAGGTGCAAGAAAGTCCCCAGCCACCAGGGTATCCTCAAAATGCTGGACTGGACTGTCTGCTTCACCTTTGGTATTGAGGGCGGCATTGATCCCCGTTTGCGCACTTGCAAAAAGTCGTCGAATCGGGACTGGGGAGATGAGTTCAACTTCACAGCCGCAGTGGACCAGTTGGAGCGCAGCCATCAGGCCAGCGGTTTCGCCACAGACAATAAGGACTTTGGGTTTTTTCGGCATATCTTACCTGGTCAAGCTAGTTCACAAAAGCAAGCAATACACGGACTCCAAGGCTGAACACCAGAACTCCAATTCCAAAACACACATACGAAAACAGTTGCTGGGATCGAGTACTTATAGTGATTCCCCAGGAAATGGCAAAGCTCCAGAGGCCATTTGCCAAATGAAAAGCGGCTGAAAAGATGCCCAGCCCATAAAATACCATCACAAAGGGTTGTGAGAGCCAGAAGCGAACCACCTCAAAGGCAATATCTGGATTGGCGCCAACACTCACTCCTGGACCTCCAAAGCCTAGCCGGAGCGTCGCGATATGTGCCAGGAGAAACACCAGCAACATAATGCCTGTCATCCGTTGGAGCCAGTACAGCCAGTTCTGAGGATGCGGGTACTGAACGACATTGCTTTTCATGTGGGTCGTTAAATACAGACCAGCCCCGGCATGAAACAGCAGTGGTACTACAATCAGGCCAATTTCAGTCAATATAAGGAGTGGGCCAGGGAAAAAGGCTTGAAGGGTCTGGATCGCACGTTGATAGGCGGCTGGTCCACTGGCAGCATGTAAATTCAAGTAGAGATGAAACCCCAAAAAGACGCCCAGTGGGACAATCCCACTCAACGAGTGCAGTTTTCGAATGAAAAAGTAGTGTGCCGCACGATGTACCATGATGAATCTTTCAGGTGGAAGGAAGGCGGGTTCAGTTGAGTCTTTTGAGAAAAAGAGGGATGTGCCTGGGTTCCACTCTTTTCACCGGAACAATAAAGGAGTGGCTGAGCCAAAGTAAATTCCATCAGGGGTTCAAGGTGTCGAGATCGTATCACTTTGCAAAAAAGAGATTCTTTTGCCACTCATCTCTTCCTCACGCGGGAAAATCAGCGAGTTTGTGCCCATCAGGATATCAATATCTGGTATTTCAACTGATGGCACGGCTAAACTTTACCCATTTGAATGCTTTTCCATTTTTCATCACACAGGTTTTAAACACGCTATGCCAAAAACAACTGCTTTTTCATTTCCACCTGGTCCGAGGCGGACCTTTCCTGGTGGAAACTATCTCGCTTTTCAACGTGACCCATTGCACTTTTTTAAAAATCTCTCAGATAAACATGGAGATTTGGCTCACGTCCGGCTCGGAATGGAGGATGTGATCGTGGTGAACAACCCCGACTATATCAAAGAGATTCTGGTCACAAATCACCAGAATTTTACCAAAAGCCGCGGCCTGGAACGGGCGAAGAACCTGCTTGGTGAGGGACTGTTAACCAGCGAAGGAGAGTTTCATCGCCGGCAACGACGGCTGTCTCAACCAGCATTCCATCGAGATCGGATCGCTTCATATGGCGCGGTGATGGTGCAACGGGCACTCCAGATGCGAGAGACCTGGCACGAAGGAGTTCCCATCGATGTCGCTCAGGAAATGATGCACGTCACGCTGGCAATTGTGGCAAAGACGCTTTTTGATGCCAATGTTGACTCCGAAGCCGATGAAATCGGGGAAGCCCTGACCACATCGCTCGAATTATTTGTCCGATTTATGGTTATGCCGTTTGGTGAATTGATTCAAAAGCTGCCGCTCCCAGCCAATAAACGCTTTGCGAAAGCAAAAGAGCGGTTGGATGCCACGATTTATCGAATTATTGAAGAGCGTCGAAAAAGCGTGGAAGACCGGGGAGATTTACTTTCAATGCTTTTATTGGCCCAGGATGCCGAAGGTGACGGTACTGGAATGACGAATGAACAGCTCCGGGACGAGGTTTTAACGCTTTTTCTGGCTGGTCACGAAACCACAGCCAATGCCCTGACCTGGACGTTATACCTGCTTTCTCAAAATCCCGAAGTTGAAACCAAACTCCAGGCAGAGGTGGATGCGATCTTAAACGGAAGAACACCAACTGTGGCTGATATGCCGCAGTTAAAATACGCCGAGATGGTCCTGGCCGAGTCAATGCGGCTCTATCCCCCTGCCTGGGTGATTGGCCGACGCAATAAGGCAGCCTATCAAATTGGCGATTACCTCATTCCACCAAGGTCGATCTTTATCATGAGTCAATATGTAACCCATCGGGATCCCCGGTTCTTTGACCAGCCTGAGGTCTTTGATCCACAACGCTGGACACCTGAAGCCAGATCATTGAGGCCAAAATTTAGCTATTTCCCCTTTGGCGGAGGCCCTCGGCTCTGTATTGGCGAATCCTTTGCCTGGATGGAAGGCATTTTGGTGCTGGCGACCATCATTCAACGCTGGCAATTGCAATTAGTGGCTGGTCATCAGGTCGAAACTCAGGCGTTGATCACCCTTCGCCCAAAACATGGGATGAAAATGTGTCCAAAAGCGCGAATCAAAAAATGATTTCTTTCGAAGAAAATGGTCGAAAAACCACACTGAATTCAAAAAATGAGGCAAAAAGAGAACGAGATCGAGTTTTTAATGAAATTTGTGCCTGGGTATAAGTTGTTTGAAATGAACATTTTAGATTTGTTTCAAAAAAAAGCCGCAAAAAAAGTGAAAAAACTCGGAAAAAAAGTGTTGACAAAAAAAGATTCATCCCTATACTGGCCATTCGCTCACGGAAACGGCGAGCGAAAACAAGAAGACGATCTTTGAAAAACTAGACAGAAGTTTTACTCGTCAATTAACCAGTTTGAGCCTGTCACCAGTTAAAAACGCTCAGCAATGAGCACACAATTTTGACTGAGAGTTTGATCCTGGCTCAGAATCAACGCTGGCGGCGTGCCTAACACATGCAAGTCGAACGCCAAAGGGGGCAACCCTGAGTAGCGTGGCATCCGGGTGAGTAACACGTGGGTAATCTACCTCTAGGTGGGGAATAACTCAGGGAAACTTGAGATAATACCGCATAATGCAGCGGCTCGGTATCGAGACAGTTGTTAAAGCGGGGGATCGCAAGACCTCGCGCCAAGAGAGGAGCCTGCGTCTGATTAGCTTGATGGTAAGGTAACGGCTTACCATGGCAATGATCAGTAGCCGACCTGAGAGGGCGGTCGGCCACACTGGCACTGAAACACGGGCCAGACTCCTACGGGAGGCAGCAGTGGGGAATTTTGGGCAATGGGCGCAAGCCTGACCCAGCAACGCCGCGTGAGCGATGAAGTCCTTCGGGATGTAAAGCTCGTAAGTATGGGAAGAATAATAAGGTGCTAACACCATCTTAGATGACGGTACCATACGTAAGCCCCGGCTAACTCCGTGCCAGCAGCCGCGGTAATACGGGGGGGGCAAGCGTTGTTCGGAATTACTGGGCGTAAAGGGCGCGTAGGCGGCACGGATAGTTGGGTGTGAAAGCCCGGAGCTTAACTCCGGAATGTCACTCAATACTTCCGAGCTAGAGTGTGGAAGGGGCAATCGGAATTCTTGGTGTAGCGGTGAAATGCGTAGATATCAGGAAGAACACCTGTGGCGAAGGCGGATTGCTGGGCTAACACTGACGCTGAGGCGCGAAAGCTAGGGGAGCGAACGGGATTAGATACCCCGGTAGTCCTAGCCCTAAACGATGGATACTTGGTGTGTGGGGTATTAAGTCCCTACGTGCCGGAGCTAACGCGTTAAGTATCCCGCCTGGGGAGTACGGTCGCAAGACTGAAACTCAAAGGAATTGACGGGGACCCGCACAAGCGGTGGAGCATGTGGTTTA
>DAOQNB010000068.1:0-4796 GCA_035335845.1 Acidobacteriota bacterium
TGCATGAAAACAAAGATGAGTGAGCCGGTTTTGGCTGACTGAATCCAAAACTCAACTGTGGCTGTTCCCCCATAATCTTGAAACCAGAGGTCAAATTGAATTACGGATTTCTGCCAGGTATTGACAGTTTGAGTTTGAAAGGTGGCATTGCTGGAAAGGGACCTGGCAACGGATAAAGCTTTTGTCGAACACAGGGTTTGGAGTTCAGCGGGATTTAGTTTGGAATTGAAAACTTTGAGCTGAACATCCGTGTAGCTAACCCCGCTCCACCCCCAACCTTCGCCGCCAAGTTGGCCAATGCAATCAGCAATTGGAAGAACCGAATTGACAACTTTTGAATACTCACTATCCCATTCGCCAATACCATTTTGTGTGGCATAGATTTCAGCTCGGGAGAGATGAACATTGTTCTGAAATTTATTGTGCCAATCAACCCACGATGAAGGAATTAAAAATTTTTCGCCTGCAGGTAAAATTTGGATCTGACGGCCTGACATCGTCAGTCTGGCATTATTCCAGTGTGGTGAAAAATGGTTGAGTCGGAATGTATTCAGGGATATTCCAAGCAGACAACAAACACTCAAACTTAAAGCGCCGAGTAGCCAGTTTTTTATTTTTTTCATTCGAATTCTCCCGGAAAAGATTGCAATTTGAACGTGTTAGACCCTGACAATTGCAGGAAGTTCCATTGCAAAAGGAAAACAGGTTGAAAATTGAGGTTTGTCAGAGAATAAAGATCACTCCTCTTAGTTTGATCCAGCCACTAATTCTGATGTTCAGTAACTTTCAAAATCGGGATTTTCCTGGAAAGAAACCGGTTATTCCATAATTCAACACGGTCGTCCTAATTTATACTCTGCTTATCTTGGTTTTGATATGCTTCAAAATCACCCTGTTTTTCCTTTCAGCCAAAATCATCCCTTTCTGTATCGCCTGGTGATCGCATGAGTACCTTGTTATTTCATAAAACCTTCTTCCGGTTGTTGTTTGGGATCATTGGTTTAGCAATGATGTTGTGTTGTTCGCTTGAAGTCGTGGCGCAAACCGTCGTGATCAACTCGGTGAACCCAAATCAAGTGAGTGTTGGCCAGGTCCCAGCGAAAGTTATTATCAAAGGAACCGGGTTTACACCGCAGTCAACTGTCTTTTTCAATGATGTTCAGGTGGCTGCGAAGATTAAGAAGTCGAGTAAAAAAATTGTTGTGACCCAGCTTCCAACTGAACTGTTTCAGGTCGTTGGGGCGATTCAGGTGAGAGTCATCCCACCCAGCGGTGCCCCGTCAAATAGTTTTATGCTGGCAGTTGGGAGTCTCAATCGAATCCAGGTCAGCCAGCCCAATGGGTTTTCTCTGGCGGTTGGTGAACAGTATTCAATTCAGGCTCAGGTCCTTGACCAGTCTGGCAACCCGGTTCCCAATGCCCAAATTGGCTACACCAGTTTAAATCCAGACAAAGCCACCGTTGATGCAACTGGTGTGGTTCGCGGCCTGGCAAATGGTGTTGGTACCATTCGAGTTACATCCGGCGATGCGTTTCTCAATTTGATTTTTACGGTGACCGAAGTGGCGTCTATTCCGTCGGGAATTGTGGGTGATGGTGATCTCAAGGTAGATGCCAATAATCAGGTATATGCCACTGATTTGCGTAATCATGTAGTCAAAAGCGCCGCCATCGGCGAGCCGCTCCGAAACTATGCCGGTTCGTTTGGAAATCCTGGAAATATTGATGGTCCGCTGAGTTCATCCAAATTTAATGGTCCGCTCGGTCTTGGATTAGGCAAGGATCGCCAGATCTTTCTGGTTGACACCGCAAATCGGAAAATCCGGAAGTTCAGCCCCGCCAGCGGTCAGGTTGAAACATTGTTCAGTCAAGAAGATGCCCGAACCCTTGGCGGTGTTGAATCGTGGGGGCCACGCGGCGTGGTGCAAACCCCAGATGGAATGCTCTATATCACGGACGCTGATAATCACGTTATCTGGAAAGCTCAGATTGAAGGTACAAAAAGTTTGTCGGTTATCGCTGGTGGCGTCGGTGTGGCCGGGTTGCTGGATGGCCCTGGAAATACCGCCCGGTTTAACGGCCCCCAGGATCTGGTGATTGGCACCACCCCAAATGTGCTGGTGGTCTCAGATCGTGGGAACAGAGTGGTCCGACTGGTTACCTTGCCAACTGGGGAAGTCCTGACCGTTGGTGCGATCCCCGCTGCTCGCCAATCCAGTACCAGTTCTGAGCCCCAACAGAATCCAGCCGGAGTTGCGTTTACTGACCCCAGCGGTCTCGATGTTGATTTACAGGGGAATATTTATGTTGCCGACGGGAACAGCGTCAAAATCGTAGGCTCACAGGGACAGAATCTGGCAGTGGCCGAACTGGCCCAAACCGGAACATTCCAAAATGCAGTGGCGATTGCCATTTCAGGTGCCACTGCCTATGTGCTCGATGCGGGTCGCCAGCAGGTCATTCGAGTTGGATTTCAGGGAACCCCAACCATCACCTCAATTACCCCAAATCAAGTAAAACTGGGTGAAAATACAGAGGTTAAAATCCGGGGGACGAACTTTTTATCCGAAACCCAGGTGCTGATCGGCGGCATTCCTGCGCGCGAAGTTGATGTTGAAAGCGCAACTGAGATTGAACTTCGCCTTCCTCCGATCAATCAGGCCGGGACCTATCCCCTGGTTGTCAGCCACCGTGGCGGACGGGTTGAAAGCACGATTACGATTGGCGAATCAGCTTCATTTGGAATTACGGCGTCACCCAATGAAGTTGAGCTGGTTGCTGGAACCACGCGGCAGATCACGATTAACCTTCAGCGCCGGAATTTCACCGGCCCGGTTACTCTCCAGCTTGACCGTCAGTTGCTCGTTGGCGTTGCGGCGACATTTTCACCAAATATTGTGACCGGAAACAGCGCCACCCTGACCCTTTCGGCATTGCCAGGGATTATTCCAGGTGAATTCAAGTTCCAGGTTTTGGGAACGGCGCCGGGACTGGTGGCCTCAACTGAAATCGAAGTAAAAGTTAGACCGGCCCAGGCTGGACAGGTTCAACTTTCTGCTTCACCCGTCAGCCAGACGCTTCGAGCCGGTGAACAGACACGATTTACGATTTTCCTGAACCGTGACAATTTTGTCGGTGAAGTTGAACTTGAGGTCGAAGATGAGCCCGATGGGATTGAGGCCCGTCTCCAGCCAGAAACAGTCACCGGTAATGTGGCGACCCTCGAAATTGAGACCCGTCGCGATCTCTCTCCGGGCACCTACCCGCTCCTGATCAAAGGCTCTGCCGACGGTGCCGCGATTACCCCAACTCGCGTTCAGATCAGTATTGAAAACTCAATTGATGCTGGCACGATTGTGCTCTCAGCCTCACCAGTTTCCCAGGCGGTGCCGCCGGGTGGATCGGTACGCTATGACATCTTTGTCAATCGGGCCAGTTATAGTGGCGAGGTTCGGTTGTCAGTCAGCGGCGTGCCTGCGGGAATTGAAGCTGAGTTTGATGATGACAGCACCGATGCCAATCAGACCACATTGCATCTTGCTGCCTCTGGCAGTGTTACACCCGGTGCCTATGTCCTTATTATTGAAGGGGATGCTGGAGAGGCATTTATTCAACCAACCCAGGTTGAGTTGATTGTTGAAAGCGGCGGTGGTGGAAACACATCCGTGAGTTTGTCAGCTTCACCTGCCTCTCAGACCATTCAACGCGGAGGAGAAGGCCGGTATATAATCTTCTTAAATCGGAACGGGTATTTTGGCGAAGTGAATCTCTCGGTCACGGGGGCACCGGCTGGGGTCGAAGCTGAACTTGACCCGGATAGCGTGTTTGGTGACCAGACCACACTGTTTGTCAGTGCCGAGTCAGAAGCTATTCCCGGAACCTATGTCTTAACCATCGAGGGAAGCTCAAACCGCTTTCAGGTAACACCGCTTCAGGTCATGTTGATTGTGGAAGGTGGTGGCGGAGGTTCGAATGGTTCGGTTCGGATTTCAGCTTCGCCTGTGCTGCAATCTATCCGACCAGGCGATAGCACCCAGTACACCCTTTTTCTCACCCGCATCAATTTTAATGATGAGGTGAATTTGACTGTCACCGGGGCCCCCTTTGGGGTTGAAGCGGAAGTTGATCCAGATAGCGTTGAAGGGAATACCACCCAACTGATGGTGACCAGTGACAACAGTGTTGTACCTGGAACCTATACGTTGCAGATTGAAGGCTCGGCGCCTGGTGCCACTGTGATTGGGACACAGGTGCAACTGGTTATTGGAAATGGCGGTGGCGGAACAGGTGGTTCGGTCTCGCTTGCAGCCTCACCAACCAGTCAAACCATTCGACCTGGAGAAAATACCAGTTACACAATCTTTTTGAATCGCACCAACTTTTCAGGCGAAGTCAATCTCACCGTGACAGGTGCGCCATTTGGGGTCGAAGCCGAAGCCGACCCGGATAGTGTGTTTGGGGATTCAACTACGTTGAACGTGTTTACCGAAACCAGCGCCCCACCAGGGACCTACACGCTTCGAATTACCGGGACCGCCAGTGGTGCTACCGTCATTGCCACCCAGGTTCAATTGACCATTGGGAACGGTGGCGGTGGGACGGGTGGAACAGTGACACTTTCGGCTTCACCAGGCAGCCAAACAATTGCACCTGGAAATAGTACCAGTTACACGATCTTTTTGAATCGCACCAACTTCTCAGGGGAAGTCAATGTAACGGTGACAGGTGCGCCATTTGGGGTCGAAGCCGAAGCCGACCCGGATAGTGTGTTTGGGGATTCAACCACCTTGAACGTG
>DAOQNB010000068.1:4896-6710 GCA_035335845.1 Acidobacteriota bacterium
CGAAGCCGAAGCCGACCCGGATAGTGTGTTTGGGGATTCAACCACCTTGAACGTGGTTACCGAAACCAACGCCCCACCAGGGACCTATACTCTTCGGATTGAAGGAACGGCCACTGGGGCAACCGTGATTGCCACGCAGGTTCAATTAATTATTGGCAATGGAGGCGGTGGGACAGGTGGAACGGTGACACTTTCGGCTTCACCAGGCAGCCAGACGATTCCCCAGGGTGAAGATGCCGGTTACACGATTTTCATTTCACGAAGTGATTTTTCAGGCACAGTTACCCTGGGAGTTTCGGGTGTTCCAGATGGTGTAACCGCTGAATTTTCACCTGAAAGTACAACTGGTAATAGCTCGGTGCTGACAGTTCTGGTTGATGCAAGTGCCCAACCTGGAACCTATATCCTCACCATTGAGGGGGCGGCCAGTGAAATCACGATTGATCCAATCCAGGTTGAACTCGTGATTCCTGGTGAGTCAAATGTGAGGCAGGTCATTCTCTCAGCCTCACCAGCTTCTCAAACCATCAATGTTGGTGGGTCAACGACCTACACTGTCTTTTTGACTCGAACGAATGTCACTGGGGAAGTAAATCTGTTTGTGGATAATGTTCCGGATGGGGTTGAGGCTGAGTTTACAAATGATTCGCCGACCGGAAATACCACCCAGCTTCAAATCTCGGTTGAAAATAGTGCGGAACCAGGTACCTATGTTTTGATCATTGGTGGTGAGGCAACTGGTGCCGAAGTCATTCACACCCAGGTAAGGTTGATTCTTCAACGGTGAGCTTTCCAGAATTTCCAGAACAAAAAAGGCTGCCTGAAGAAGGCAGCCAAACAAAGAAAAGAGAGAGAATCGGGAGTTCAAAAAACCGCTGAGAGTAACAACCTGAAGCAAAAAGCGTTAGTGATTTGAGCGTGGACGAATGCTGGACAACCCTCCGTCAACGGCCAGGACCTGACCGGTGACCCACGTATTTTGCGGGTCCAATAACCATTCAATGGCCGAAGCCACATCAGATGGATCCCCAATCCGGCCCAACGCATGCATCGCGACCGAACCTTTGAGTGCCAGCTCATTTGATGTAATGCGTTCTGTCAACGGTGTTTGCACCAACCCTGGTGCCACACAATTAAACCGAATCCCTTTGGCGGCGTATGAAGCGGCTGCCGAAAGTGCAAGGCCAATAATCCCGGCTTTGGCTGCGGCAATGGCTTCGTGATTTGCCAGACCAATCCGGGCCGCCGCCGAAGAAACCAGCACCACGGATCCGCCATTTTTCATATACTTTGCGCCAGCGCGAACCACCGCAAATGCCGAATTCAGATTTGTCGCAAGCGTGGTGCTCCACTCAGCATCAGTGGTTAAGTGAGCTGGTTTTAACAACAGCGACCCCACGCAATTGGCAATGCCGTCAATTCGACCATATTTGTCAACAACTTGAGAAATACAACCTTCAACCTGACTGGTTTGGGTTGCATCCAGGATGAATGCTTCAGCGCCAGATTCTTCGGCCAACGCATTGAGTCTGACTTCATTGCGACCAGCACACACAACCCGCGACCCACACCGCCTGAGTCGGTGAACCAGGTCAGAGCCGATCCCACCTGAAGCCCCGAAAACGACACATACCGAATCTTGAAATGTGTGCTTTTGATCAAGTGTCATATGGTTTCGTTTGGAGTCAGTGGTTGGTGAGTGGTTGATGAGCCAGTAGTCAGTCGTCAGCAGGTCAAACCCAGGTATTTCAGTCTGCAAAGATCTTGAAACGATTCTTTGCAAATGACTCAAAAAGAACCAGATAGGCTTGACA
>DAOQNB010000068.1:6810-12892 GCA_035335845.1 Acidobacteriota bacterium
GACTACTGACTACTTACATCTTTGGCAAAATGACAGAGTCAATCACGTGAATCACGCCATTTGAGGTTTTGATGTCTGTGGTGACAACATGGGCATTGTCAATCATGACTTTGCCATCGGTGATTGTGATTTTGGCAGATGACCCTTCAACGGTTTTGGCTTCTTTCAGTTTGACCACATCTTTGGCCATTACATTGCCGGCCACGACGTGATAAAGCAAAACTTTCTTCAGTTTTTCAGTGTCTTTGAGCAGTCCTTCGACTGTTCCTGGAGGAAGTTTGGCAAAAGCTTCATCCGTTGGGGCAAACACTGTGAATGGGCCCTTGCCCTTCAAGGTTTCGATCAGGCCAGCGGCCTGCAGGGCCTTGGCCAGGGTGGTAAAGCTTCCTGCCGCGACAGCCGTGTCAACAATATCTTTGTCTCCACCAACGGTTGCGGCCTTCACCGGTGCCATTGCCACGGTGACTGCAAAAACAAACGCCATCATCAAGACGACCAGCTTTGATTTCAATTTCATGATCAAATTCCTCGTAAGTGTGGGCGTCCTGGATGCCGAGGTAGCTGTGTCCCGTACCGGGACGTAAGAACGTTGCTGCTGATGACGAGGTGGACAATACTGAGACATTGAATCGTTGTCAAGTGGTTTTCCTGGACAAATTCCGGACAATAATTTGACAAATATCAGAATGGCCGCTAAGATCGAAAATGCCCCTTCCTAATTTCAGTTCTGAATTGAGTCATATCTTTGTCAACAAACCCAGCCCTCAAGGGCCGAGCTTGAGTCGTGGAACCACGAGGCCATTCTCGCAGATGGTCCACTGTATTTGCCCTGGCTCAAGCTCCGGTTGACCAGACCCCCTGGGAAATCCAGGGAAACGATAGGGAAGAATTGATAGGTACCAGCGGATGCCGCCTCAGTCTGCTGCTCTACGGTGACGAGCGACCCAGGAACGGGGGAAGTTCGGGCATGCGTCACAGCAAACCTTCCCAGTCAGGTCGAGAGGAGGACGGATTCGACCGATGGTCACAGTCGGGTCGATACGCGCAACTCTCCACAAGGAGATGGTTGAGGGTATTTTTCCCTCAAGAACGGCGAGTGGAGGGAGTTCGCTCCTTCCACTTTCATTTCAACTTCTTACACAGAAGGAGCGGCGCTTTCTCTGGTCCTCAATGGCCAGGTTTCCGAGCCGAAGATGATGATGAAGCAGCCATTAAATTACCCGATTCGTGCGGTCTCAAAGCTCACTGGTCTGAGTATTGACACCTTACGGGCCTGGGAGAAACGGTATCAGGCAGTAGCTCCGCTCCGTGATGAGCGAGGGCGGATGTACACTGAATCAGACCTGGAGCGGCTTCATCTGTTGCGGGCCGCCGTGGACAAGGGGCATGCCATTGGGCGGGTGGCGACGCTGACAAATCAGCAGCTCCGAGAATTACTTGAGTTGACCCCGATGGTCCCGGCGAGCGAGCTGGTCTCCGTGCCGATGCGCAAAACGCAGCGCCATCTGGATTTGGATCCGTTTATGGAAGCCGTCGAGCGTTATGATTATCTCTGGATTGACAAAGAACTTGGACGACTGGCCATTTTGCTTCCGGCGCGTGAGTTGATGTATCAGGTGGTTCTGCCATTGATGCGCCAGGTTGGAATTGAATGGCATCAGGGCAAGCTGAGTATTGCGCAAGAGCACATGGTGTCGTCGATTTTGAGTAAACTGCTTGGCTCACTGATGCGTCTGCATCTCAATACCAACCCCCCAGCCATGTTGCTGTTTGCCACGCCCAGTGGTGAGCAACACGAATTTGGCATCCTGTCATCGGCGATGCTCGCCACTGGGGGTGGGTTAGGCATTTTGTACCTGGGGTGCGATTTGCCAGCCGAAGAAATTGCAGAAGTGGCGCGCCGGAGTGATATCGACGCGGTGGTTCTCGGGGTTGTCGGTACTGGCGGAATCAATCCGGCAATTAACAGTATCTTGTTTCTAACGAAGCATTTGCCACCGCGAACGGAACTTTGGGTTGGTGGTACCACCAGTGAAGAACTCATTTATGCCATTCAGCAAACCCGTGCCCAGTGGATTCCTCATTTTGAGGCATATGAAACCCATCTGAAGCGGCTCGGGGCCAGGTTTTAAACGTGTTGGTGACAGGGTAACCCTCTTTCTCTTCTCTCCACTTTCAAGCCTGAACAGAAAACCTGTTCAGGCTTTGTTTTTTTGAGCCGAGAGTTCAAAAAATGGAGGCAGGTCACCGACGAAAGCCGCGGTGGTTTTTGAACTGGTGAGGCAGGGTTCACCGGGTGAAAAAAACCGGAAAAGTACCCGGAAGAAAAAATGAATGAGTGTTCATTCTCTTGATTTCCTGTGATATGCTTGGCATCCAAAATTTGAGCTAAAGCTCAGTTTCTCAAATCCCTTCCACCTTACCAGTTATGAATTATGAATTATGAACTAACTTCGAGTTTGATTATTCAAGCAAGACCCCGTTCATCATTCAGCCAGTTCAGTTCAACCTGGTAAAATTCTCAAAAATGAGGCGCTCGTCCCATGGGTCTGATCAATGGTAATTTCCCAATCTCGCGTCCTGAAATTTCTTTCTTTCTCCCGACACAAATCATTTTCGGCACTGGTAAAGTCCGCCATCTGGCCATTGATCTGCACATGGCCGCTGATCTGGCTGAGCACACCAATGTGATGCTCATCACTGATAAAGGCATTGTAGCTGCCGGGTTGGTTGATTCACTCAAACATATCTTTGAACACACGGATCACGAGTTCAAGGCCATCTTTGACGATGTCCCGCCTGATTCTGACGTTGAAGTCATCAAGCGAGCGGCCCAAATCGCCACTGACAACAATATCAATCTCATCATGGCACTGGGCGGTGGAAGTGTGATGGATACGGCCAAAGCGACCAGTGTTGTGGCGACCTATGGTGGTGAACCGGCAGATTACGAAGGTGGGTTTATGGTGCCGGGGCCGATTATTCCGATCATTGCCATTCCCACCACGGTCGGTACCGGCAGCGAAGTCACCCTGGTGGCCATGGTGAAAGATCATGTCAATCATCGCAAAATCCTGATGAGCAGCCCTTTTTTGTATCCACGAATGGCGGTTCTGGATCCAGAAATGGTGGCCACGCTGCCAGCTAAAATCGTGGCCTGGACCGGGATGGATGCGTTGACCCACTCGATTGAAGCCTATACCTGCTCTGAACACGAACCTTTTTCAGAAGCTCTGGCCTTGCGGTCTATCGAAATGATTGCTGACAACCTTGTGGCGGCAGTGGCTGAAGCCGGTCCGACCGAAGCCCGTGCCAAAATGCAGTTGTCGGCGACGATGGCGGGAATGGCCTTTACCAATTCTCCTGTGGGGGCTGTTCACGCGATTGCCCATTCAATCGGGGCGCTGTATGGGGTTCATCACGGGCTGGCCAACGCGATTGCGCTTCCATATGTAATGGAATTCAATCTTGAAAAAGCCACCGAAGGGTATGCCCATGTCGGTCGTGCCCTTGGTGTCGGGCCCGATGGAAGCTTTCGTGAACAGGCCGAAGCGGCCATTGAGATTGTGCGAACCCTCAAGTCCCAGCTTGGAATTCCGCGTCTGTTTCGTGAAGTTGGGGTTCCGATTACTGACGAAGCGCTGGATCAGATTACCAATTTGACACTTGAGGAACTGTGCCTCGCTTTCAACCCACGCAAGGCCAGTCCCGAAGAAATCCGGGATCTGATCAAACAGACGATCTGAACGAAATAGTGGAGTTGTGAGGTTGTGATTCTTCGCTGATCTGTTGATTTCGAGACCTGTGTTTTTCACTTCTTCGCGACTTTTCTCAATTGCTCCCTTGCTACAGGCACAAAGGACACATCCTATGTCATCACCACTTAAAGCTGAGTCGATCCCAACCAAATCATTATTGATTGATGGTCAGCTTGTTGCGGCTGGATCGGGAAAAACATTTCAAAGTCTCTCCCCAGCCGATCAAACGCCACTGGCCAACATTCCCCACGCCAGTCTTGAGGATGCTGAAACGGCAGTTCAGGCGGCGCGCTCATCATTTAACCTGGGCTCCTGGCGCAATTCCGATGGCGCCATGCGGGCAAAAATTCTGAATAAAATCGCTGATCTGATTGAAGCCAACCTGGAAGAATTCGCCCAGCTTGAAGCGGCTGATCAAGGTAAGCCAGTTGGCTTTGCACGCTTACTTGAAATTCCGGCGGTGGTTGATTGTTTCCGGTATTTTGCCGGCTGGACTGACCGCATCACCGGACAGACCATTCCCGTGCCGATGTCTGGCCTGGACTTTACGCTCCGTGAGCCGGTTGGCGTATGCGTTGGGTTAGCACCAAACAACTACCCACTGGCACTGGCCGCCTTTAAAGTTGCCCCAGCCCTGGCGGCTGGAAACAGTTTTATTTTAAAGCCTTCTCCCTCGACGCCGTTGACGGCCTTACGATTGGGGGAAATTTGCCTTGAAGCAGGTCTCCCAGATGGTGTCCTCAATGTTTTGACTGAACCCACCAACGAGGTTGCCGCCTATTTACTGGAACACCCCGAAGTTGATCTGGTCTCATTAACTGGTGGGACTGAAACCGGCAAGGCTGTGATGCGTGGGGCGGCCTCGACGCTCAAACACGTTTCGCTCGAACTGGGGGGCAAGTCGCCAATGATTGTGTTCCCAGATGTTGATCTTGATCTGGCGGTGACGGGCGCGATGCTCGGCGTTTTCTACAATTCGGGTCAAACCTGCACTGCCTCAACCCGGATTTTTGTTCATGAATCCATCCACGACGAATTTGTTGAGCGGTTTGCCGCACGGGCCAGCGCGGTAAAAGTTGGACATCCACTCGATGAAGCCACCCAAAATGGGCCGGTTGTCACGCGCCAGCAACTAGAAAAGGTCAAACATTACATCGGGCTTGGCGATCAGGAAGGCGCCACCCGGGTGTGTGGCGGTGAATTTCCGCAAGATCCTGGTCTGTCAGCCGAAGGGAATTACATTTCCCCTACGATTTTCAGCAATGTGTCCAATTCAATGAAAATTGCCAGGGATGAAATTTTCGGACCTGTCGCCACCGTCCTGAAATTCTCAGATGAATATGAGGTGCTTGATCAGGCCAATGATTCACCTTATGGATTAGCTGCTTCAATTTGGACCAATGACATCAAGCGGGCACTGAACTTTGCCAAAAATGTGCAGGCTGGCCAGGTCTGGATCAACAACCACAATGCCTTTTTCCCACATACGCCGTTTGGCGGATACAAAAAGAGCGGGATTGGCCGTGAAGGTGGATATGACGTGTTGTTGCATTACACCCAGGTCAAAAATGTCTATGTCGAATTGGGCGATATCATCATGAGCCCGTTTTAATCGAGCGGGCATCGGTTTGAAATGAATCTTATGAATTATGAACTGAATATCTTCTTGAAAGACAAGAGTTTAGGATTTTCATAATTCATACTTCATCATTCATAATTCATACAAGGAGTGAGAGTGCATTTATGCTGAAGTTTTACACAAAGGCGTGGCTTGACGAAATTGCTCGTCGCCTCGAAGCTGATCCACGATTTGCGCAGGAAGGGAAAAAACTCAACGGCACGTTTGTGTTTCGAGTGCTCGATGGGCCAGATGGCAAGGATCGCCGGACTTCCTGGACGTTCAAAGGTGGAAAAGCCATTGACTGGCAATATGAAGCCCAGCCGTCCCCCTGGGAAGAATGGCGCAAAGCTCCCTTTACCCCCAACTGGGTAATGCGAGCCACAGCTCCGTTTGCAATGATGGCCAAGGTCAATCGTGGTGAAATTACTCCGGTTCGGGCGATGAGTTCTCCTGAATATCATATCGAAGGGAACAAGGCCATGGTCATGCAAATGATGAAGGCCATGAACGTCTGGAATGAAATCACGGCTGCCATCGAAGTCGAATATGACTTCACGGATGACAATTAAACAGAATGAAGAATGAAGAATGAAGAATGAAGAATGAAGAATGAAGAATGAAGAATGAAGAATTGAGAATGAAGAATGAAGAATGAAGAATGAAGAAAACATCGGGTTCCGGGTTCCGGGTTCCGGGTTCCGGG
>DAOQNB010000069.1:0-12780 GCA_035335845.1 Acidobacteriota bacterium
TGATGTTTTATGAAATGCTCACCGGGGACTTGCCCTTTATGGGCATGCCGGCTCACCTCTTTGCCCTGCATCTGCGTGAAGAAGCAGATTTTGACCTGATTTCACACGTTGAGTGCCGGCAATTGATTCGTCAATTGATGGCCAAGCAACCCCACGCCCGTCCGACCAGTGCGTTTGAAGTCGTGCAGCGGATTGACCAGATCCTGGGTACGTTTCATCAAGCTCCGGTCTTAGAGCCACCTGTGCAGTCAGGGTCGAAATCAGTTGAAACTGCCGTGAGCCGCTCTGACTTTGGTCGCCAGCACTGGACGCTGCGGTTGGTGTCCACGAAAAACATTCCTGGGAGTCGGAATTTGTTTGCGTTAGCTCCGTGGGATACAGCCAGTCTGTTGATCAGTGATGCCCGCAGCACCGACGGGTACAACATTGAAACTGACCGGTTTTATCCCCAAATGTTGAGCGAACCCATTTGCGCCGCCTTTTCGCCGGCACCAGAAACTCTGACAACCTGTTTTGCCACGCCGAAATACTTCTACAGTTTTTCGACCCGGACGCAAACCATCCGCCGGCTTTTTCCACATCGCACCCGCATTACGGCGATGACCTGCCTTTCACTTCCAGGTGAAGGCGGGGTGCGGCTGGTGTTTACCGACTCACGGCGAGTGTATTGCACCGGACTGGATGGCAAGCAGTTCTGGCAGGCCGAATGCAAAAACTACTTTTTACAGCCGCAGTTGTTGGGGCTGAGCGATGGCACGCTGCTGGTCTCGTCAAGCCCGGTAACCCCCACCCTGCACGGATTTGGCCCTGACGGAAAGCGAAAATTTCACATTGAACTCGAAGCCCCGGTGCTGGCGCTCTATCAATCAGACCAGGATCAGATGATCCATGCCCTGCTCTTTGGATTGGAAAAACAATTTGGGATGCAGCATCTGGTGCTGACGCCTGATGGGATTGTGACTGAAACCGAATGGATGGAAGGAATTTACGCTGTCAATGTCCATCTGCCCTTTCTCTCGCTCTTTCAATCTCCCAACAAAGTACTGCTGGCAAATGAAAACGGGCAGATCTTTGGCGAATATCAATCGGCGGGTGAAATTCTGGCCGATGCCTGGCTTCCGATTCAAAATACCTATGCGGTACTCGACAAAGTCGGTCACCAGAGCTTTCTCAATCTCTTTCAGTTTGTTCCCCAGGCAGGACAAAGTGACGAAATGACACAGTGACAGGATGACGAAATAGGGTTCAGAGTTCAGGGTTTTCGCCGCGTAGCGGTGATTGAATTGAGACAGGTTGTTTACAGCCTGCTTTTCGAACCCGGAACCCGGAACCCGGAACCCTCAACTTATGAAACGACCTTTTTCGATTTTTATCATTCGACACGCGGTTGATGGTGCGTTGCTGGCCATGCGACGCGCCCCCCAATCTGGATCAACACTGGTGGTGCTGACCATCGGAAGCCCCGATCTGGTTGCCTTGCTTGGGGCAACCCCCAGTCGGTTATCGCCAACACTGGCCGATTTCCTGACTGAAACCGGTACGTCGCGCCTGCCGGTCATCACCAATGGGGCGCAAAAGGTATCCATCCTGTTTCCGCATTCAGCGGCGACCACCGGGACACCCCAGGCTGAACTGCTCGACCGGTTGCGGACTCAGGCTGACCCGTGGGAGCAAATTTCGCTGGTCTTACCTTATGAACGCCTGGAGGTTGATCTCCCGCCACTTGGTCCCGACGATCAGGTGACCTGTTTTTGGGAAGTTCGGGACCTGGTCACCGAATCCCAGACCCAGAATTTCAGCTATTTAGCGGAACGAATCGAGAATGAACGTCCCCGGTTTGAGGGTCTACGGTTCTACACCCGTGAACCCGGCAACCTGCAATTACTTGAAGACCGCAAAGAGTTGATTGAATCAACCGCCGGGCTTCAACCCAGCATGTTAATCCAGCTTTGATGTTTTCTAGATACCATCACCAACCTCAGGGGTGAGACAGGATGCAACCAGATCAGAAACGGGTACCCCAATCTAAAGCCCTATCGGACGCTCAATTGTCAGAACTGGAAGTTCTGGGCGCCATGTGGCCCAACGTCATCCACAGGGTTTCAAATATTCTTACCCGGGCTGTTGGGAAAGCGTTGATTTTAAAATACCAGTTGCCAGATCTGAGCCATCATCCGTCAGCCCAAACGACACTGGCAGGACTCAACCAGGCACTCAATGAACTGGGTGACCAATTCAAAGAACTAGCCCGTTTTCAACAGGGATTTTTTCAGGGACGTGGAGAAGTTACTGAAACTGACCTGCAACACCTGATGGCTCACCTGCAGGCCG
The DNA here is from genome assembly GCA_035335845.1 of Acidobacteriota bacterium. GTDB lineage: Bacteria > Acidobacteriota > Blastocatellia > Chloracidobacteriales > Chloracidobacteriaceae > JACQXX01. The sequence continues at coordinate 2,332 of DAOQNB010000069.1, forward strand.
AGCACCCACAGTGGCACATCAGCCTGCCTCGACTTCCAGCTTCTCGTTTTTACATCCATCCAGTCTATGGACTGGCAGCTATCAATGGGCTGGTACACGAAACTGGGACCTCCACAGGCAAGTTGTCGCTGTCAATTGAACCAGCCGACAGCGCGGCTGCCTCATCACCAGACTGCCAGCTTCAGGTTCAGATCAAGGTTGAAACCACGACCAGTTTGAACTTTGGACCCAGATTGACAGACCATCACAACCCTAACCTGATTGCCTGTATTGAACTTATTGGCCAGATGGGCGGCACCATCGAGATGGTGGCTGATCCGCCACATCAGTTGATTACCCTGACCTTTCAAGGTCTTTTGACACCGGAACTTCCTTAAAGATCATCACTTATGAACCATCAAAGTCCTGCTGAAACGACTGCTCTACAAAGCGAATTTATTGAAAAGGCCGCTCAAGCTGCCCAAACAGCGCCTATCGTTGAAGGCGACCCGGCAGCCAGTCAGTTGCTGGCTGAAGCCCGATCATTGATTTATCACTGGCCAGCCGATTTTGCTGGATTTGAAGCCCGGCTGCTGGTGCTTGACAACGAACACACCTTTACCGGCCACGTCAAAGCACGCTCCAGCCGTGCCTGTGAAGTCCAGCTTGATGGATATGAGCACCTCAAATGGGTCCGCTATCAGCTTGAAGAACTGATTGCCCACCGCGAAGCGCCCCAGGTCAGCCAGATGAGTTCGCGGACTGGGGTTGTGTTTGGGGATTGGAATGCAATTTATGGCCGCAAGGTGACGTTTTTGGGAGATCGGATGCAGAGCTTTTATCGCATCAAAGACCGCAAGCTGACCCAAATTGGCCGCAGTTACAACGGCCTCTCTTTTGTCATCAACATTGATCAGCACCAGGAATTTGAAGGTCAGTTTGTCTCCACCCATTACACGGTTTTTTACGTCTCAACAGCCACCAACCAGCTTGCCAAAGTTGAAACCTTTTTTGATCGCTATCAGGAAGTCAATGGGCGGCTGCTGCCGGCTGAACGCCGCTACACGCTGGTTGAAGGCCACCAAGGCGGGATGACAACACGTTCCCTGCTGTTTCAGGACGTGACCCAACTTTGATTGTCTCTCAAGGTGACTTATGAAAATTTTTGACTATGCCGCCGGAGAATTTACTCCGACTCAAACCCAACTTGCACTGAATAAAGAATTTTCGGATGAGGCTTCATACCTTGAAGTCGTCGTCGCCGAGCATCAGCGCCAGATCAAAGCCCAGTCCCGACCGATTGCAGCCGGGGCTATCCCGATTTTACAGCAGGCCCGGCCTGAGACCTCGCCGGTGCCGGAACCAGAGCTGGTCCAGTTGATTGAATTGCTGGCCAGTTCCCTGTCAGCGGGGATTGATACCCCGGTTCCATTTGGCGGCACCGAAACAGCCTGGTTTTTGAAGGTCACTGATCTGAATGGCGATTGGAATCAGGCAACGACCAAACCTTCAGAAACGAAAGTCCTGCTCTGGGAACACGCCATCAAAGCGGCCATTCAATCTGCCAGCCAGGAGCTGGCGCTCCATCACTATGTGGTGTTTGAGCAACGCGCTGAAGAAGCCCTGCAACGGTTGCGCCGCCTCAGAGCGGCAGTCCACCTGCACCTCAACGCCCGTGAAATTGCCGGGTTTGCCTCTGACAACTTTATTCAGTATTGCCGGATGGAAACGCCAGAGATTCCGGATCTGGAAGCGCAGGAACTCAAACATTTGCTCGGGATGCTCAATGTCACCTTCGTCAATTTGTTGAAAACCCACAATGAAAGCGAAGTCGTGCTCAACCTGTGCACGTTTTGGGCCCAGCACCTGATTCCACGCTATGATTGCTCATTACAGGAGTGGCAATTTCTGGTGGCTTCGATTGAACTTGGCGTTCACCGTGTTGCCGGTGACTGGTGCAGCCGTGAACTCGCCCGGTACTTCCTCATTCTCAATCAAGCCGTGACCCGGTTTGCCTTTTGCGGTGTCTTTTTCCGAAATTTCGATGATGTGCTGACCCGCATCAACCAGCCTCTCGGGAATTTACCGTTTGATAGCCGCGAATACCTTCGAACCGCTCTGGGTCAACTCCTGCTGGATGAAGGCTCAAGCGGCAGCGTCTGTTTGCAGCAATGGGGGATTCTCACGACTCGGAAACCACTCGGCGGCGTTCAGCCCGAAGTATTCCGGCGCTTTACCGTTCAGGCAGTTAATGCCTGCCGCCATCTGGCCGAACGAAGCTGGCTCGACTGGCTGGAAGAAGAACTCAACCGGGCGGCGCAAACGCTGGAATATGCGCACGGACGGCTGGCCATGGATGCCACGCTGAAGGAAATGACTGGAATGGCCAGCGAGAACCTTCGCGAAGGACTCGAAGTCTTTCGGACCTACGTTCGGCTGAGCAAAGACCTGACGTTGCTCCTGGATACCGCCCACCGCTTCCGGTTGCTCTCCCCAACGATTAGCCAGGCCAAAACCCGGTACCAGACCTGGTTTGCCCAGCTTTTTGCCGCCGGATACCCCAACAGTATCTGGCAGCATACCAAAACCATCGCCCGGGCACTGGTCACTGCCGTTCGCCAAAATGCCGGAAATTCACCGTTTTGGACTAAATATCTACCGACGCTGGAGTTAATCGAAGCCTTGCCAGAAGTCATTCCCCAGGCCCAGTTTGTCCTGCAGGCATTTCCGCAAATTACGCCGGAATCTGTGATTGAAAACCCGCACGGGAATGAAAACTGTCACCGGGATATTGTCTGGATGGTGCGTCGCTCGCTGCTGGAATACCTGCGCCACGGCGAGACGCTCTCACCGCAAGCGACCCTGAACTGGATGCTGGAGGAAGTATTCCCCTATATCCATTCGATTCCCCAGGAAGATTTTTACCGGATTTATTCTGAAGTGTATCAAACCCTGATCATGCATGACGGCGTGCAGGAGTCAGGCTTTCTGAATGCGTTTGGGCAGATTGTGGAAGAAAGTGCCTCGGTTTCGCTCAGTGTTCAGCTCTGGCGGCATTCCGATAGTCTGGGAAAGAACATTGCCGAACGCATTTACGAGCGCCTGCCAGACTACAAAGCCCAAACCAACCACGATCAGGGACTGGCCAAATGTGCACGTGATAATTCCATCGCCCTCCGACGGGTCGCGCTGGCCTTCCAACCAGGGATCACAGACCGCATCAGTTTCTTTGAATCCTGGTGGAGCAACCTCATCAATCAGTACATTTTCAACCGACCATCGCGACTCTTTCACGTCAATCGGATCGAAATGCTCAAAGCAATTGAACAGCGATTGGGCGAACAGGCCAGCCAGTTGGTGGATACCATTATCCAGCCGGTGTATGACTCGGCACTCACGGTTGAGGAAGAAACAAAGCCTGAAACCCTTCAATTTGTATCACTTCCCTGCCGCTATCCGCTGTACAATGAGCTTGCCACCCGACCTGAATTTAACTGGCCAACCAGCGTTGAACTCAACCTCAGGCAATTTCTTACCGCCAGCGTCGAACAGGCGTTCCAGTATGCCACCGGTCAGACCAGACGCCTGCCGCAACTGACCTTTGAAATTAAAGCTGGTCCCAAAGGTCAGGCCTCAGCCGTGCTCAGCACCGTTCCAGAAGGTGAATTTCTGGAACACAATCTCAATTTTTTCTGCACCACGATTGTCGAGGGCTTTACGCGCTTTGAGTGGGCTGGATTTCTTGATGCTCAAACAGCCACCAACATCAAGACTTTGATTGAAGTGTATCCGTCAGTGGCACTCAAGCTTGAACGGTTTCTGGTCGGCCTGATTTACCAGACTGATTCCTTCAATACCCTGCTCACCCGGCTGCGGGCAATTGACTATTTCCAGGCAGTCATTGATTTCTGCCGTCAGAGCAGCGCCGGACACGAACTGGACACTCAAGTGGCCAAACTGGCCGGGCAGATGGCCGATCATCTGCATAGCGCATTCCAGGCCGACTTGAAAAATGGGGTTTCGGCGCCAAGTCGTGAAAAATGCACCCGCGACCTGGCGTTTGTTCTCAATGCCCTGGCTGATGGCCTGAAGCGACTCCCGGCCCCCGCTGCCCTGCTCAATGTCCATCGCTATCTGACCGAACAGGTGTCACCCTTTATCGCTTACGGGGAAGACGTCTGGAAAATGACCTGGCAGGCCGCCTGGTTTCATGCCGAAAAGATTTTCCCACCCGCAACCTATCGCGAACTCAAAACGTGGTTCCGCAGCCTGGAAAAAATCGGCAAACCCATGGTGCTGATTGGCGCTTTAAATCAGAAATTTGTCTGTAGCCAGGAGCCCATTTTCAGCCCGAACCCGGACGAAGAAACTGAATGGCGGCAAACGGTGTGCACACTACTGGCACTGGCTCAGATCAACGCTGCTTCACCAAAGAGTTTACCAGCGATTCGATGGATACTGGCCGAGTCGCTGCCCCTGACCAAAAGTCAGGATTTTCCTGAAAAGCTGGCCCTGATTCTCACAAGTCTTCGCAACTGGTTTATTGACCTTGATCTGTCTCCGATTCAGGCGCAATTCGAGGCATTTGAACAGGTTCTGGCTGATCTGGGGACGCTCAGGAAATTTTCACTGGCCGTCAATGATGTTCGCCAGAAATTAACTGAGCGTCTGCCAGCCGTTCAGGAACTTGGCAGTCGCGAGCGGGTCAATTCCTTTTTGTTCTGGATGGGACGCAATGCCCTCTATGGAAGTGCCGAACCCGCCAGCCGCTGGGGTGTGCCACCGGAATTCAAATTTCTTTCAGAGAGCGGGTTTTTGAAACTGGGGACGCTCACAACCAGTGAAATCGAGCGGTTGCAGGCCGCGTTGTTGAATTCGTTTGCCGTGCATCTGCCCCGCATTTCAGAACTGGCACCAACCATTCAGCGGCTCCAGCAACTGGCTCAAACTGAAAAAGATTTGCGGCAAATCTGGAGCCGGCAGTGGCAGGTTGAAGGTAAAGAATTTAGCCATGCTTCGTGCCAGCGGGATCTGCAATGGATGGCCCGCCGGGTCTGCATTGATGGCTGGCTTGGTCATCGAACCGCAGAGGGCGCCATTGCCTGGTATCTCAATGAAGTCATTCCGTTTGCTGGCCAGATTACGCCGAAAAACTATATCAAGGCGATGAAGCTGCTGTTTGAAAAATTCCAGACCAGCAACCTGGTATTGCCAGATATGAAAACCGCGGCTGACAATTTCCAAACTTCGGTTTCAACCACGCTTTCATCACCCAAAAAAGTGGATCCAACCGTTCTCAAAGAATTTCAACCACCAGAAGACGAACCACAGAGTTTGTGGAAGAAAATTTCTGGTGCCTTTTCGCGGCCCAGGCTTGATGCGTAAGGCTGCGCGGGCTAAGGGCTAAGGGCTGGGGGTAGAAGATAACTGAATTCGAAGGGCTTATAGATCTTCGCCCCATCCCTTCGCCTAAATTCTCTCCCCCATCCATTTCACCAACCTCCCCCGCAATGGAAAACTATGAAACCTGAGGCAAAATCGTTTGTCGTTCAAAAAATTACCCAGGAGCTGGCGGATGTCCGCAGCTATACCTTTCATTTCGGGTTGATGCGATTTCAGTTTGAGCCGGGACAATTTGTGGTGGCGAGTCTTGATTCAAAAGGCATTGATGCTCAGGGAGCGCTGACCCTGAGTTCATCCCCACTGCACCCAACCGCTTTTGAACTCACAGTAAAACGGTCCGGCGGATTTGGAACGACGTTTTATGACACAGTTGAAGAAGGGGATATTATCTCCATTGGGTCAGCCAAAGGCCCGTTTATGCTGCCACGCGAAGGCACCCAGCCGGTTTGTTTCATCAGTCGGGATTACTGCATCCCAGCCGCCCGCAGCTATTACCGGTTCCTGACTGATACCAAAGCAACGCGACCATTTTTGCTGCTCCACGAAATCACAAATCCCACTCAAATCCTGTATCATCAGGAATTTACTCGACCAGCCTGGAATGGATTTGCCCGACTGATCTTTCTGGATAGCCCAACCAAACCAGCCAACTGGACCGGTCCCCATACCCGCATTACCCGCTCGATCATCCAGAGAATCATCAAGCGACCAGATGACACATTGTTTTTTATTACTGGCGAAGGCCCGGACATTAAGTATTATAAAGAACAACTTGAAGGTCTGAATCTGCCGCCACGCAATATTCATTATGAGCGGTGGAGCTGAGTCCGGGTTCCGGGTTCCAGGTTCCGGGTTCCGGGTTCTTCGAAATTTATGTCCTTTTCGTCCTTTTTGTCTTTTGATTTCCCCGGAACCCGGAACCCTATCAGCAAGGTGATTTCCAAATGCTCAAAGATGCGGTTGGCTGGACGTTGCACGATGCAATTGAATTGATTTCGCCACTGGGAATGAGCCAGGAAGCTCGCCCCAAAACCTTTCGCCATGCCATCTTTGGCGAATCAGCCAAAATGCTCCAGGTCACCAGTGATGGATGGATTCTGGCTGGTGGTCGGTTAAATCTGAAATATTCGCGGATCCAATCGATTGTGGCTGATGTGGCCACATTGATGGTGTACCCGACAGCCAGCCCGGAACTCCTGCCGATTTTTGCTTCAGAGTGGGTCGTGGTTGGTGAACGGGCCCACGTGCTGGTGCTTGACGTTGAATTTGCTGGCCAGCAGCCACACTTAAAAGCTCAACTGACGCCTGTTTTTCAACCTCTGGCAGAACGCTTTGGCCCACGGTTTGAAGCCATCGCCGAGCGCCCAGGCTGGTTTCAGGAAATCGCCGAACCCTGGGCCATCTTTGCCTCGGGTTTCGTCAGCGTGCTGGTGGACGTTCGTGAAGCCTTCAACACCTACCTCCAGGCCACGATTCAATCCGCCTACCTGCCAAACCTGTCTCAAGCCAAAGCCGGTGAAGATCATCCGGATGTCATACATTACAAACACCATCATTATATTCATTCGCCGGGAATCCCGATGATCCAGCCCAAAGCTGGTGAAGCCTGGACGCACGAATTTATGCGCGACTGGCATTTCGGCCCGCCCCGATTTCCGGACCTGCCCGAAATTTTTGCTTGATCTTCGAGACGAGTCTGACTATTATCCCAAATTCCCCGGAGGCATAGGCTAATTGGTAAGTCACCAGTCTTGAAAACTGGCGCGGGGAACCGCTTGGGGGTTCGAGTCCCTCTGCCTCCGCCACACAATTTCTCAGATAGAGTTTTTTGTAAGCCACGACCAGTTCGTGGCTTTTTCATTTTTACCGCTCAGGTCAGTATCTCACCCAAATCAAGCTTATATTCATACTGGCCATTCTGAATCTTAAAATCACGGATTCTGTGAAGGATACCTGTTTGGGTTCTCACCTGTAGTTCAAGCAAATTCACCTTGTCCTGGATTTCAAACACATCGTCAGAATCAGTCACGGCAGGCTCACTCCTGGACCAGGCAGTTTCCAGCAGGCCGAACAAATCAGAGTACCTTGCATAACCTGGAAGCGGATGGAAGCGACCGTACGTCCAAAAGTTGTCAACCCCACACACTTCAAGCTGGCCAATTTCAAGATCACCACACATCAAGGTATTGGTTGCTTCGTTGCGCCCCATGGTCGTTTCTTTACACAAATGATAGTAAAGCGGCGTCAAGTGGGCCGCACTCCAAAAAGAAAAAGCTGCCTGAAGTCACCGACTCAGACAGCTTTGGTACTTTGTTTTGCGACTCGCGACTCACGACTCGCTACGTTCACGAAGCATACACCCCTTCAGCCGCGGTTGGGCCGTCTGGCATTGGGTTGGCTTCGGCAAAAGCCACGTCTTCGTCGAGCTTAGCGTTGATTTTGGCAACAATGCCGTCAAGGTCTTCCTGGGTCGCGATTTGATTTTCCAACAGATAGCTTTCATAGCGCGCAATCGGGTCACGAGCCGCCCAGAATTCGATTAATTCCTTTGGCACATACCGCTGATCGTCATGTTCGGCGTGGCCCTTCATCCGGAAAGTTTTGGATTCAATGAGCACAGTTCCCTGACCAGAGCGGGCATATTCGACCGCATCACGGGTGGTTTCATACACCGCAAGCACGTCGTTTCCATCCACCATTTCACCACGGATACCATACCCGACGGCCTTTTCAACAATGTTGTCAACCGCCATTTGCTTTGACGTCGGCGTTGAGTAGGCATACCCGTTGTGCTCAACCACCACGACAATCGGTAATTTTTGAACGGCGGCAAAGTTGAGTCCTTCGTGGAAAGCGCCGGTCGAAGTCGCGCCATCGCCCATATACACCATGCACACGCGGTCTTGTTTTTTCATCCGCGACGCCAGCGCTACACCGGTCATCACCGGCATCAGGTCGCCAAGGTGCGAAATAGGGCCGATGAACCCACGGTTCAGATCGCTGAAGTGAATGTTAAGGTCACGTCCACGGCTTGGACTATCGCGGCGGGCCATATATTGAAGCAAAATTTCGCGTGGCGTCCCACCCATCACCAGGACCGCCCCCAGGTCGCGAATCAACGGCGTGATCATATCGCCTTTGGATTTATCCAGCGCATAGGCCGTCCCAACCGCATTGGCTTCCTGGCCCAGGCTGCGAAACAGACCGCCGATAACCTTGGTCTGGCGATAGAGATTGGTCAGACGTTCTTCGAGCAGGCGGGTTTGCCGCAGATAGTGATAGAGTTCAAGCTTCTGCTCACGCGTGAGCGAAGTGGTTACAGTGCTGGTGGTTACAGAAGTAGTCATAAAAGTCCGTAATTGATTTTGAAAAATGAAAAAAAGGTGGGCGGCAACCCCCTGGATTGCACGCCAAATTCGGAATGCACTCTTTAGCCGTTTTTTTGAAAAACAGCAATCGAAAAATTGACGCTGACTCCCAACCCATAACCACGGCGATTGATTAGAATCGAATTGGGCGGCTGTGGATCGTCAATGCCGCTTCCCACAAAGATTCGGAGAGCGTTGGATGGGCGTGGAGCGTGCGGATCAATTCGTCAATCGTCATTTCTCCACGCAGGGCAATGCACGCTTCGGCAATCAGTTCGGTGGCTCGTGCGCCGACGATATGAACGCCGAGGAGTTCGTCATATTGCGCATCGCTCACCAGTTTGACCATGCCTTCGGTCTGGTTGAGCACCCGCGCCTGGGTGTTGGCCACGAATGGGAAGGATCCGGTTCGGACTTTGTGTCCACGGGCTTTAGCGGCGGCTTCGGTCAGCCCGACGCTGGCCACTTCTGGGTCGCTGTAGGTGCAACTCGGCACGTGAGCATAATTGATTGGGTCAACTTCGTCGCGTTCAAGAATGTGCCCCACCGCCAGCAAGCCTTCCGAAGCCGCGACATGCGGCAGCCAGACGGTGTCGGCCACATCACCCACGGCATAAATCGTCGGTTCTGCCGTCTGAAGCATTTTGTTGACCTGAACGTAGCCCTTCTTGATAGATGCCTGGGTCCATTCCAATCCCAGCCCGGCACTCTGGGGAACTCGCCCGACGGTCACACACACCTTATCAACCGACAGAGAAAGCCGTTCTCCGGCCTGATTTCGGAGCGTCAGGTCAACGCCCGTGCCAGTCAGCTCGGCATGTTCACAGTAGGTATGATTTTTGATCTTGATGCCCAATCCCCGGAGCGAGCGTTCAAATTCCAGACTGATGGCTTCGTCTTCCTGTGGAAGCGCCCGTCCCTGTTGCTCAATTAAAGTCACGGCAACGCCAAATCTGGCCAGCGCTGATGCCAGTTCAACACCCGTTGATCCGGCACCGACAATCGCCAGCGACTTTGGAAGCGACTCAATTTCAACCAGTTGCGCACTATTGAGAATAAACTGCCCATCAATCGGAAGCTCTGGCAATGTTCGCGAAGTGGAACCAGTCGCCAGGATGATCTTGCTGGCGGTCACGCGTTGCTCTCCGGTCGGAGCGGTCACAACGACCGTGGTTGGGTCTTCAAGCTTTCCCTGCCCTTTTAAAACTTTGACTTTGTTCTTGTTCATCAAGTAGTCAAGGGCCTTGACCGATTTGAGCACCGTTTTGTTTTTGTAGCGCTGCACCGCTTCAAAATCCAGAGTCACCGCGCTGGCCACCACGCCAAATTCGCCTGCCGATTGGGTTTGTTCAAACACCGCAGCACTCTGTTGCCAGGCCCGACGTGGCACCAGTCCGTGCAAAATTGCATCGCCGCCAAGGTTTTCATTTTTTTCAATCAGGGCTGTTCGCAAACCAGCCTGGGCAGCGTGAATCGCGGCGACATATCCGCCAGTGCCCGCACCAATCACAATCAAATCGAAGTCAGTCATTGTTGAATACCGTTTCAGGGTTCAGGGTTCAGGGTTCAGGAAAATACAAGAAAAAATGAAGAATTGAGCATGTTGAAATGAAGCGGTTCTCTTCTTTTTTCTTCATTCTTCATTCTTCATTCTTCATTCTTCATTCTTCACTCTTCATTCTTCATTCTTCATTCTTCA
>DAOQNB010000070.1:0-12679 GCA_035335845.1 Acidobacteriota bacterium
GGGTGACCAACCCAGATGCGGCAGTAGAAAATTTATCCGTTGATCCTTTCGGCACCACACTGACCTGGCAACGGAGCGGCAGCAGCCCTGAAGTCCAGCGGGTTCTCTTTGAACAATCCACCGATGGCGTCAATTTCACACCCCTTGGAAATGGCACCCGCATTGCCGGTGGCTGGCAACTTACGGGATTGACCATTCCTTTTGAACAGAATCTTTTCTTCCGGGCGCGTGGTGTAGGGTCAGGTCTTTCTTCAGGTTCGCATTCACTGTATGAATCAGTGACCAATATCTTTCTCCCCTGTGCTCTGCCGGCAACGGTCAGTGGCAGTGGCGCCATTTGCCTTGGAACTCCTTCGCTCATCACTGTCACGGTTTCCGGAGGCGTCGGCCCCTATACCGTGACCCTCAACAATGGCGGCGGCACCCAGACCGGGAACGGGCCGGTTTTTAATTTTCCAGTGAGCCCGGCAGAAACCACAACCTATTCAGTTCAATCCGGAAGTGACTCAACCGGATGTGCCATCTTTGGGACCAGTAGCGCGACAGTTACGGTGACACCAGTGGCATCCGTCAATCCGGTTACTCCGCCTGCGATTTGTGGAGGGACGCCAACCAGTATTCCTCTGACCAGTACGCCGGGAGGGGCGACGTTGAGCTGGATGATTGGACCCGTGACCGGCACTGTCACTGGTCAGGCAGCGGGTTCCGGCAGCACGATTTCACAAACACTCAACGGCAGTGGAACGGTCACCTATCTGGTCACCGCAACCCTGGATGGATGTCCAGGTCCAACGACCAGCATTGTGCAAACCGTCGAGCCTCGGGCCACAGCCAATGCCGGGCCAGACCAGACCGTTTGTGCCAGTAGCCCAGCCGTCACGCTGGCCGGCGTGATAGGTGGCAGTGCCAGCAACGGCACCTGGAGCGGCGGTGCCGGTACTTTCAATCCAGGCCCTGGCACATTGAATGCCATGTACACCCCATCAGCCGGAGAAATTGCGGCTGGATCAGTTACCCTGACGCTCACCACCGATGATCCCGCTGGAGTGTGTGGGACAGGTTCTGACACGGTGACAATTTCTATTCTGGATTGCACGGTTTCCAGTTTGCTCATGGTCGCTGACACGACCAACAACCGCGTCCAGCGTTTTGACGGCACGACCTGGACGGTGATTGGCGTTGGAACGGTCGGTTCCGGAAACGGCCAGTTCCGGACTCCCGAAGCGGTCACCTTTGACGGCACCGGTCGAATGTATGTCGCCGATACCGGAAACAACCGAATTCAATGGTCAACCGATGCCGGCACGACCTGGGCGAACTTTGCCACGCTCGGGTCAGCTCCAAATCAAGTTCGGGCGCCACAAGGACTGACCCTGGATTCAAATGGCAATCTCTATGTTTCAGACACTGGCAACGGTCGGGTGCTACGCTTTAACGGCGGCATTCCAGGTTTGGGAGTTGTGATTGCCTCAAATGGTAGTGCCAGCGGTCAGGTTGGGAGTCCTCGCGGACTGGTGATTGATTCAGCCTTCCGTTTGTTTATCGCTGATGAAACCAACAGTCGGATTTTGCGCATTTCAAATGCCAATACTGCCCTCACCGCGACAACCGGCACGGTCATCGCCACCAAAGGCAGTGGTCTCAATCAGGTCATGAACCCACAAGGCGTCACCCTGGAACCAAATGGGACGCTCTATGTCGCCGACACTGGGAACTCGCGGGTGCTGCGCTGGATCAACGCCAATCCCAATACCAGCAGCACCATGGCGTTACTGGGTTCACAGCTCGGTCAGGTCAACCGTCCTGAAGGCGTGACAGTCAAGTTTTTCCAGACCGGTGCCTTTGCCGGCAATCTCCTGCTGGTGGTCGGAGACACAATGAACAATCGCATCCAGGGCCGGTTTCTCCCGACTGGACAATCTGGACAATGGAGTTTGATTGGCGCGCCAAACGGCTCTGGCACAACGGTGGGTCGTTTCCGCAACCCATCGAAACTTCAATGACCGGACGAACCCGGCTTTTCCACGATAAAGATTCTGCATCCACGATAAAGATTCTGCATCCTCCAAAAAATTCTCCCGCCTTGCCTGACAATTTTGCGTTTTTGGCTGCGCGTTTCGAAATAGGGGACACACTCAGGTGTGATCCCCGGTTAAACAGCGATTTTGGAGGATCTTTATGACATCAATGAAAACGGCCCTCAACCCGAAGGGCACGAAACGCATTGTGACCTGGAGCCTGGCGCTCTGGATGCTTTTCATTTCCGGTATTGCCATTCAGGCACAAGGGCCGCACCGGCAAGAACTTGCCCTGACACAATTGCCTGGAACCGTAGCCACAATCAATGGCGATCAATTTCGATTGAGCACTGGTTTTTCATCCAAACTGGCTGAAAGTTCAGGGCTTCCTGGTCACGGAGGCCAGGTCCTTTCAGCTCAATTCAACCAACATCCCGCCTTTACCAAAAAAAGCGAGGATGGACTCAATTCGATCTTCCGCAGTAAAATCACCGCCATCAATGGCAACACGATTGAATGTGAAGGCGGTGTCACCGCCAGTATTGCCTCAGCTTCACTTTATCACTCAGCCTTTCGGACCACCTCACGATCTGAACTCACGGTCGGTACTCACGTCTGGCTCAATGGGAAGTTTGTTACCTCGCCACAGGGTAATGCATACCTTGATGCCGGATATTGTTTGATTGAAACCGATACCACGATGGTGATTCGGGGAATTGTGCAGAAAGTTGATGCCAAAAATCAGACCCTCACGATCTTGAATCAAACCGTCAAAGTCAGTCCTCAAGCCGACATCCAAAATGTCATCAATCCGAAGAAACTGAAACTGTCGAGCTTCAAACCCGGCCACGATGTTTTTATCGGAGGCGAAGTCATAAACGGCACGCTGGTCGCAAACAGCCTGGTGTTGCGCGACAAACCGAAAGATCCAGATGATGGCGAAGGCTATCTGATTGGAACGATTCGGGAATTAAATAACGACATTGCCCGATTTGATGGTGGGTTTGTCTTTGATGTTTCAAAATTCAATGCTGCCAACGCGCCGCTTTTGAACCTGCAGGCTGGACGTCGGATGGAAGTAGACTTTAATTTTGATGATGTTCCAACCACAGCCGCGCCGATTAAGGTCGAAAACGGAGTGCTTCCGCAAGATCTGGACCACCGACTGTTTGGGCTGGTTCAGGATGTCAACGCCGCCACCAGCATGGTCACGGTGTTCAACCAGAGTTTGATGATTCCAGACGGTGTGTTTTTGTTCTTTCCACCACTGCCACAATCAGTCAGCCAGTTAACGGCGGGGCAGGATTTTATTGGGGTCTCTTTTGAGATTACCGATGCCGGGTTTGTCGGAACCTCGGTGTGGGGATACGGACGACGGTAAACAGGCAGAATAAAGAATGAAGAATGAAGAATGAAGAATGAAGAAAATACCCGATGCTTGATGTTGAGGAATCAATATTTTCCAGGAAACGAGAGCCAGCAACTAAAAAAGTTCTCAATTCTCAATTCTTCATTCTCAACTCTTCATTCTTCATTCAGTTTGGTGTGAACTATGCGACTGAGAGTTTTCAATCTTCTTACTTTGAGTGTGGCTTTCGTGACGGCTGGGCTGTGGTGCGGGACTCTCACCGGAGTTGCTTCTTCTCGCTTGTCTCCATTGGATTCCTTGAACCCGGAACCCGAGCCCTCGTCTCTCAAGATCAAACAACGCAATCCAGTCACCAATGAAGGCAGCCAGATTTCCCTGATTGCACTCGATGCCCAGGAAAAGCCAGCCAGCGGTGTGATGTGGAGTTCCGGCAGCCCCGACATTGCTGAGGTTGACCCACAAACCGGACGGGTGCGAGGTGTCCGTCAGGGATTTGCCACCGTTACGGCTTCAAATGGCAACATCACGGATTCGGTATTTGTTGTGGTGACTCGCGTCAAAAACGGTCCGGCTGAAAAAGTCCCCGGCGAAACCAAGGTTGATCAAAATGGACGACTTTATCTGACCAATCCAGCCCAAAACACCATTTTGCGAGCCACGGATGCGTTGAAAGCGTCCTTGAAAATTTTTGCCGGTCAACGTGGCGCCCGTGGTTTGCAAGACGGAAGCGTGACTCAATCACTGTTTGCCGGACCAACCGCAATCGGCATTGATGGGCGAGTTCAGGGTGGAGTGTATGTCGCGGATACTTTAAACCACTGTGTCCGGAAAATCGGATTTACCAATCAGGTTGAAACTGTGCTTGGAACGGGTGACCCTGGAACCCCAGTTTTTGATAGCCAGGGAAGTGCTGCCTTCAACCAGATGGTTTTTCGCAGCCCACGCGGTATCGCGGTTGAAAGCAGCGGCAATCTCTTTCTGGCAGATACTGATAACCATGCGATTTACTTTGTGAACCTCAGCGCCAAACGTGTCTGGCTGCTGGCTGGAAACCCAGGGCAATCAGGTGTGCTTGATGGCACAGGTCGCGAAGCCCGGTTTTCACGCCCGGCTGGACTGGCGTTAAACTCAACCGGACGGGTCCTGGCCGTGGCGGATCAGGACAATAACCGCGTGCGATTGCTTGAGTTAACCCAAACTGAAAGCGGTGGCTTGACCTGCCGCGTGTCAACTGTCGGTACTCAATCTGCTGCGCGGGCATTTGAAATAACCGCGCAATCTGACCAGCCAATTGAGTTTTCAAAGCCGATTTCACTCAGTTTTGACAGTGTTGACAATTTGAATGTGATTGATGAAACCGGTGCCTTTTTGATAACGCAGCCGCTTGGGGATTTCGCACGAAAGCTTGATCTGGCCCAGCCAGAAGTGACTTTTCATCAGCCGGTTAGCGTTACGATTCGCGGCACGGATACGTTTGTGCTCGATCCTGGAGCAACTGAAGACCGGCAGGCGCTGAAAATTGTCACCGTCGGCGGCCCCGAAATCACAAATGTTAATCGTGAAACAGTCCGAGCCGAAGGTGGCGAAGAAGTCATCGTCACCGGCAAAAACTTTGCCCCAGAATCAATTGTCAGTCTTGGGGATGCGCTGGTGGAGAATTTACAGGTTGAGAGCGCGACCGAGTGCCGGTTTCGAGTTCCACGACAACGCGGGTATGGCAACCGGACACTCACCATTCAAACCCGAGGTGGTCTGGTTCAACGCAGCCTGGCGGTCATTCCAAAACCACTTTCTGAACTGACAGCCGGTGAAATCACCACTGTCGTCGGAGGCATGCAGGGAGTTGGTGATGGACGAATGGCAACCGCCGCCACCGTAAATTACCCAACCTCAACTGCGATTGATAGTTCCGGCAATGTGTATGTCGCAGACGCTTCGCATCGGATTCGCCGGATAGATGCTCAAACTGGCATTATCACGACCGTTGCTGGGACAGGCCGAGGAGGATTCAGTCCAGATGGTACGCTGGCCGTTACGGCTGATCTGGCTGCCGACAAAGTTGTGATTGATCAGGCAGGTAATCTCCTCATCAATGATAATTTCCGGATTCGGCGGATTGATCTTCGAACCGGTGTGTTAACCACAATTGCGGGCACTGGTTCCCCGAGCTTTCGTGGTGATGGTGGGCCAGCCATTGAAGCTGGAATCAATCCAGATAGCTTTGCGATTGATCGAACTGGGAATTTGTTCATTGTTGATCGCAGCAGTCGGATTCGCCGGGTGGACGCCCAAACTGGCATCATCACCACGGTGGCTGGCACTGGAAAACGTGAATACAGTGGCGACGGCGGTCCGGCGACCCACGCTGGACTCTTTCGACCCTCAAATGTCGTGGTGGATAGTCAGGGAACGCTCTTCATTGCTGATCGCCAGAATCATCGAATTCGTCGGGTGGATGCCCAAACCAGCATCATCACCACTGTTGCCGGGTCGGGAGCTGAAGGCTTGAGTGGGGATGGTGGTCCTGCGACGGCTGCCCGGTTGTCTTATCCACTCGATGTCGTGATTGACGCTGATGACAATTTGCTGATTACTGATGCGGGAAACCAGCGCATTCGCAAGGTCAATCAATCAAGCGGTGGTATTTCGACGATTGTTGGAAACGGTCCGGCAGGGTTTGGCGGGTTTGGGTTTGGTGGTGATAATGGGCTGGCAACTCAGGCGCAGTTAGGGTATCCGCACGGAATTGCGATTGACGGGGCGGGAAACTTATTCATTTGCGACAGTTTCAATAACCGCCTGCGCCGGGTGGATGCCCAAACCGATATCATTACCACTGTGGCTGGAAATGGCATTGCCATCGAACGTCGTGAGGGTGATCTGGCCACCAGCTATTTTCTCCAGATTCCAACCGATGTGGCGGTTACTTCGACTGCAGATATTCTGGTTTCTGATTTGGTAACACGTCAGGTCTTTCGAGTAGATGCGCACACTGGTCGCGTCGCTCTCTTTGCTGGAAATGGCAAAATTGAATCAAAGGGTGATGGCGGACCGGCAACGAAAGCTTCGTTTGATACCGTGAGCCAGCTTGGGGTTGATGAGAAAGATAATCTGTATATTGTTGATAGTGCATCACTTCGCGTCAGGAAGGTAACTGCTCAAACTGGCTTGATCACAACGATTGCCGGCAATGGCAAATCTGGTGCCTCTGGGGATGGCGGACCAGCCACTGCCGCCAGCCTGGAACCCTGGGCGGTGTTACCTGACCTGATCAACAACCAGCTCCTGATCGCTGATCCGAACAACAGCCAGATTCGCCGGGTTGATCTTCGGACCGGTCTTATTTCCACGCTGGTTTCAGCCAGACAGGTCGGAAGCGAACTGATCAAAGGGAAACGGTTCTCCCCCGGATCTTTAGCCATTGACCGGGAAGGGAATCTGTTTATTTCTGATCCTCCAAATAACCGTATCCGCCGCCTTGATGCCCGAACCGGAATGATTTCAACTGTTGTTGGTGGCAATGAGTTTGGCTATCGTGGAGATAACGGGCCAGCCTCGGAAGCACTCATCAACCAGCCTGGTCCACTGGTGATTGATGGTGCGGGCAATCTCTTTTTTGCGGATTTATCCAACCGGGTCATTCGCAAAATCGAAGCCCAAACCAGAGTGATTTCAACCGTAGCCGGTAATGGCCCATTTGATCAATTCGGGTCAGATGGTGACGGAAAGCCCGCCATTAATGTCTGGATTGCTTCTATTTCCGGATTGGCTGTGGATGCGGCTGGTAACCTTTATCTCGCCGAAACCCGTGCGACCGGCGAAAGCAGCGCCGTCCGAGTCATCAAAGGCATTGCCATTCCTTGAATGAAGAATTGAGAATGAAGAAACCAATACTGGTTCTGGCAGCCTGGTTTGTCTGGTGTGGCAGCTTGTTACTGTTTGTTGGAGACGTCACTGCTCAAACTGTGACTGGAACCATTGCCGGACAGGTCATTGACCAGCAGCAAATTCCGCTGGCTGGTGTCCTGGTGCGGTTTATCAATCTTGAAAACGGGTTTGACTACGGTAAGCGAACTGACCGGCTGGGAACCTATCGCATCGAGTTTCTTCCGGCAGGAGCCTATCAGATTGTGGCCGAAAAAGACGGGTTTCGCCCCACCGTCATTGCCCAGTTTCTAGTCGAAGTCAATCGCCAAAAAATCATCAAGCCACCACCCATCCAACTGATTCCACTCAATTCTTCGCCGCCTGCCACCTCACCTGACCAGGATAAATCCCGGCTGGCTCAGGTGAACGTGACTGATGCGGCATTGCGAGGAAGTTTTCCAGCCGGTTTTTTGAATGCACTGCCACTGGCGGGCATCAGGAATTTTGATCGGCTGGCATTTTTGTTTCCTGGAATTGCCCCGCCGCCAGCGACCACTGGCGCCAATGGCCCAGGGATCGGTCCTGGCGTCGGAACGGCAGGTCAGTTCTCAGTCAATGGGCAACGCGCCCGAAGCAACAATTTCACGGTCAACGGTTCAGACAACAACGATCAGGAAGTTGGTGTCCGCCGTCAGGGGTTTACTCCGGCGATTCCGATTCCAGTCGAAGGCATTACCGAGTTTCAGGTCACAACGCTGCTCGCAGATTCCGAAGCCGGGCGCAACACCGGTGGTCAAATCAATGTGCTCTCACGGTCTGGTTCAAGCGCCATTCACGGTGAGTTTCACGATTTTCTCACTGGCTCAGCCCTGAAAGCGCGTGATTTTTTTGACCTGAGCGGTCCCGGCAATCCTGCCAAAAACGCAGCGATTCAAAATCAAATTGGTGCCAGCCTTGGGTTTCCGATTGTGGCCAATCGGTGGCATATCTTGACCGCGTTTGAGCACCAGTTGAGTGTTCGTGACCAGGAAAGTCACTTTGCTGTGCCTACGTTGACTGAGCGCAACACCGCGCTGCAATCAGCCAGACAACGAAGCCGACTTGGAGTTGATGTCTTGGATCCAACATTTTACCCGCTGCCAAACGATCCCGGCGGACCCTATGGCGGCAACACATTGACGAAAATTCTGAGTGCAGATGGAAATGGGCTGGTCGTCAATTTGGGGCTGGACGGACAGACAGCCGTTTGGGGAAGGCTGACCACGGTCAGCCTTCGCGCTCATTTCACTGATGATGACACCCGGATTCCAGTCGTGGACGATGCCATCAATTCGAGTGTGACGGCGCTGACCCGGACCCACAATCTGGCACTGGTCGCCAGTACCGAACTGTCTTCCCGGCTGGCCAATCAGTTCCGCTTTTCATTTGGTCGAACGGCTTTGCGCTTTGCCGAAGTCGCTGACAGCCCGTTTATTTTCCAATCTCGTCTGACCAACCGCGACCGAACCGGAGACGGAATCCCCGATGGACGAACCGGTCCGATTGGGCGACTTCTGTTGTCGCCGTATAGTCCGCTTGGCGTTGACCCTGGAACGTTTCCTCAACGCCGGGTGAATAACACGTTTCAGGTGGCTGAGACGCTGGTCAGAGAATTCAGCCGGGTCACACTCAAGGCCGGCGCCGATGTGCGCCGGGTTCAAATCAACAGTGCACTGGATCGAAACTACCGGGCCCAGGTCGCCTTCACACCTGGATTTCTGGTCACGCGTGATGGCTTACAAACGGGCTCTGGTGCTGATTTTGCGGCCTTTGGGTTGCCGTCAGATATCTTTCAAGCGCTGGCCGTGACACCTGATTCATCACTGGCGGTACGGTTTACCGAACTCAACCTGTTTACTTCGGCTCAAGTGCGGCTTTCCCCCAATTTTACCGTGGAGTTAGGGCTTCGTTACGAACGCAACACCGTTCCGACCGATGCCACCGGGCGACTCGAGCGCTCACTCACCGTTCAAAACTCCGAACTTCCACCTTTTGACCCTGAATCAGCTTTTGCGCAGATTTTTCTGGGGGCGCTCGATGCCCAGCGGAGTTTTCTGGGCGGAAGACGCAACATCATTCGGGGTGATGGCGACAATGTTGCCGTTCGGGCTGGGTTTGCCTGGGATCTTTCAAAAACGGGAAGGATGTCGCTTCGGGGTGGGTACGGTTTGTTTTATGACCCGATTTTGGGCACCGTGGTCAGCCAATCGCGCAACGCCTTGCCCAGTTTCATTCCCGTGAATTTCGGTTCTTCGGTTTTGTTTCCCAATGCGCTGAGTGCCAATCCGGCCTTTCTCAGATTTGGAGCGCAACTTGACCAGTCGCTGATTGTTCCCGGCACCGTCAACACGATTTCGTTTGCACCTGAAGACTATGTTTCCGGCATTGGCCGGCTACTTACGATTGGCGGTTTTTTTGTCGGGTCAGGATTTGGAGCGGCGATTACCTTGCCGGATCAGAACTTAGCGTCGCCCACCGTGCACCAGTATTCACTCTCGCTCGAACGGACGCTGCCCAATGGGTTTACCGCCAGTCTGGCCTATGTCGGAACAACCGGAAGAAACCTTCTGCGCGTGCGAACGCCCAACGGTGGTCAGTTGACACCGCTGGCCATTCGGGTGCTGGCCGGTGGTATTCCTGCCGTCATTCGGCTGCAAAACCGGCCCAATCCCGACCTGGGGGCCGTGACCGTATTTGAAAGTTCGGCGCATTCCACCTACAACGGGTTGCAAGCCTCGCTGGTACGCCGGTTTACCACCGGGCTGGCAGTGCAGGTGAGTTACACCTGGTCACACGCCATTGACGATGTTTCAGATATCTTTGACACATCAGGTGCCTCGGCACTGGCTCAGGACGAAACCGGGCGAGTGTCATCGCTGAAAACCGAACGTGGAAACGCCGCTTTTGATGTCCGCCATCGGTTGACCTCGGCCTGGAGTGTGCCGATATCATTGAAAAAATTGAAGTTAGGTGATTTTCAGCTTTCAGGGATCGTGACGTTGCAAACCGGCCAGCCATTTACGGTGACTTCGGGGTTTGATACCAATTTTGATGGAAACTTGACAGATCGAATCAACACCACGAATGGATTGCTGATTTCAAATCGTGGCCGGACTCGCCTTCAAATTCTTCCAGGCGTTGATGTTTTTCAATTTCTGCCGCCGATTGACAGCGACCATCCGAGCAATGGTCAGGTTGGCCGGAACACTTTTCGGGCGGCTGGAATTGCCTCGCTTGATGTGGCTCTCACCAAAAAAATTTCTCTTCGCAAAGAACATTCGCTTGAGCTTCGTGTCGAAGCCTTTAACCTGTTGAACCGCACTCACTTCGGGATTCCCGTGCGCGTCTTGAACGCCCCTGGATTTGGGTCTTCGGTCAACACATCACTTCCTGCACGAACGATTCAGGCTGCTGTGAAATTGAGGTTCTAATGCCAATGAGGGTTCCAGGAAAAAGACAAAAGGGACAAAAGGGACAAAAAGGACGAAAAGGACATAAATTCGAAGACCCGGAACCCGGAACCCTAATTGGCTGAAAGCGGTGACACGACAAAACCTGTGACCTGAAAGGCTTCACCGGCTGGGGTCGAAAACCCAAGTGTGCCGCAGGGAAAGGTATTTTGGGCATCTTGAAAAAAACCAATTGAAATTTCTTCGCCGGTCTTGCTCGGGGTGATCCAGTGTTGGATCGTGGTGCCGCTGATTTTGATGTGTACCCGGTACGTTTCGCCGGGTTTGAGCGGTGGCAGGATCGGAAGTGGCGCCGTTGCTGGTTTGGTCAGGTCCAGCCTTCCATCGCGGCACACATAGGTCTGGAACTTGTTGGGAAATATGCCGCCTGGGCCGTTAAGACAAAACAGATAGTAATTCTTTTCATCCTGGGCCCGCACCACCCAGGCTGCCCCACGGTCATTGGTCAGGCGCAATCCAAAAAAGACTTCGCTTTCACAAAACCGTTTTTCTTTCACCACGCCAATCCGCGAAGTGGTCGGGATGGTGAGAATTCCGGTTTCAGCTTTCCATTCCGACGGCGCCTCCCAAAACTGAAGGCCGCCTTGAAAATTGTCGGCAAATTCAGTTGTGGTCGGCAGGGGAAGCAATCGTGTTTCGAGTTCCACCGTTTTTCCAGCCTGCCCACGAATCAGTTGCTCGAATTTTTCATATCCAAAACGTTCCAGCCGCACGGTGTTTGGTTGATCAGGAAGAAGCGTCGAAACCCGTAGCTCTCCGGTTGCCGGGACAATCCCTGTTTCCTGACCATTGACATAAACCCGTGTGCCCTCCTGGGTTTTGATCAGGAGTTCTGCCACTGCCCGCTCCAGAATCACGGGAAGACTCTGTGGCGTTGCGCCACGGAGTGTGATTTCGCCAGAGAAGGGAAGATATTCAGGCCACAGGATTTCCACCCGATGATGACCAATCGGCGTTTTGATTCGGATTTCAGTTTCTGAGGTGCGAGTGAGGTCACTGGGGGAGACCTCGTTCCCGTCGAGTTTGATGGTTCCGTTGGAAAAGGGCTGTGAAAAAACAAGCTGGATGATGCCAAAACGTGGGCGGAGCGCCACCCGGAGCGGGGTCACCGTTCCTGGACGAATCGTGACCGATTGCTGGAGCGGTTCATAGTCGGGGTGTTTGACTTCAAGCACATAGCTTCCTGGTTTTAAGGAAAGCGGTTGGTTGAAGTTTCCAGCAGCCGTGGTTTTCCCTTGTGATTTTTGGTTGAGGAACACATCCGACTCGGGCGGGTCGGTAAACACAACCAGGGTTCCTGTCACCGTTTTGGCCCTGGCGACAGGTGGGGTTTTAGGCGGATCTTTGGCTTTGGGTGTTTCTTTCTGTCCCCATGCAATCGTGGAACATCCGACAACACAAAGAAGAAAGCAGCAGAACTTAACGAATCGTTTCATTGACTGAGGCCGCAAGTCTGAATCCAAGATCAGATGAATGAAATGCCGGTACATTCCAGGCACGTGATGAAGTTCTTGAACCTGTTGGAGTTACCTGGAAACTTCCTCCGCGAATCACCTTACAGCTTTGATCTGAAGGTTTTGGAACAAAGGCGCTGCCGGGATACACTGAAAAATCCGATGCCGTCCATTCGCTGACATTTCCAGCCATTCCAACTATTCCAAATGGACTGATATCGGCTTTTTGGGTTGTAACCTGGAGCAGCTTTTTAATGTGTTTATTGGTGTTGGCAAAATCGTCATTCCACTGATTCCCCCAGGGAAAAAGCCGGTTGTCAGCGCCACGGGCAGCATATTCCCATTCGTCTTCGGTTGGCAGGCGGTAGGGAAGACCGTCACGTCCGGCACGCCAGACACAGTATGTTGTTGCCTGTTCCCAGGTGATGTCGGTCACTGGCCAATCGGCTTGACCAGATGGAA
>DAOQNB010000071.1:0-8286 GCA_035335845.1 Acidobacteriota bacterium
CCTGAACCCTGAACCCTGAACCCTGAACCCTGAACCCTGAATCCTGAACCCTGAAGACGGCGAAAACGCTGTCATCTTCCCTATCGGATGCGGGCAAAAATGCACCGCCGGCAGAGAAAATCGGCTGGTGCGTCGTCAAGACCATAGGTCCACCGCCGGACCTGGGCCATTTCCGGACCAACTAAAACTTCGGCGACTGTTTGGCGATTGAGATCACCCACCAGATGGCGAGCCTGATAGTCCTGGCAGCACATCACACACTGACCGTGCGGTGTGATATGTAAATGTTGGAGCGGACGCGAGCCAACATTTTCACAACCGCATAGTCTGACTGAAGTTGAGACGACTTTGAGTCCCACATCCAGAAACCCAGCGCGATCCATGACTTTGAAAAATTTGACCTGCAACCGTGAGCCACGAAAGTGGTGTGAAATTCTCCAGAATTCAAATTTGTGGGTGAGATCACCAGTTCCCAAAACTGCCACATCCATCTGGTCAGCAACCGGTAAATCTTTCAAATAGTCAAGGTTGCGCAGCACAAGGTCAAGCTGGTCTTTGCCCCGGTCGTGTTCATACCGGCTGGCACTCAAGGTCGAAAGGTTAACCGAAAGATATCGCACGCCGCCCATTTCAAGCAGGGCGTCCACTCGCTGAGGCGTCAACCCCGTGGCATTGGTGTTGATGGCTGGCGGAAGCCCATTTGCTTTAAGGAGTGCCACTTGCTCGACAAATCGCCGGTCAAGGGTCGGTTCGTTGTAACTCAGCATAAAGACCGCCTCAATCGTGTCACGATAGTCCGCAAGCTGATGCACGATGTCACGATATTGCTCAGATGGCATAAAGTGGGCTTCACGCGGAGCGACCGAGACCGGGCAGAAAAAACACGACTGATTGCACACCGTATGGGCTTCGAGCGACACGTACTTGAGTCGAAATCGTTGGTCGAGTCGGGGAGAAGGCGGCACCAGCCAGCCAGCTTCTGCCAGCTTGAGCTGCAGGTCCAGCGATATAACTTGAGCAACAGCAACCTCTTTATCCAACACACTCCGGAGTTCGTGATACCCAACTTCCTGAATCCCCAACGTCTTGTCGGTCAATGGGTTGTACAGATAACCATCTTCACAGTGAAGGTATGGTTCAACCATCCACTCTATTGGATATGACGCTGGGGCATTTGAAGTTGCCATAATTCCCACCGGGGTTTCAGTTGTTTCCATCTGAGTACGGGTTGACGATTTCGGCAGTCGGTTGATCACTCAGGGACGTTTCTGAAGTCGAACGTGAGGGTACAGTACCGGTTTGGGTTATCTGCTCAGCCAGTGGCATGTCCAGTGTTGGGTGCAAGCTGTCGAGACCAACGGTGGGCTGATCGGCCAGTCGTTGAGGGAGAAAATCTATCTCGGCATCAGCATCATATTCGGCAAATTGCTCAGCCAGTGTCGTCAATAAATCAACAAACTCGCGGGCTGTTGGGCGCTCATCTGGTCGCTTGACCAGTGATTTGAGAACGGCTTCATCTACTTCGGGCGGAATGGTTGGATTGATTGAGCGGGTCGAAGGCGGCAGCTCATTCATATGCGCCATGATGACCTGATAGGCGCTGCCACCCTCGCTGACAAATGGCGGACGACCGCATAAACATTCGTAAAACACGATCCCGACGCTATAAATATCTGACCGTCCATCATACTGACTATCAAGCAACCGTTCGGGTGCCATATAGGCCGGGGTGCCGACAATGCCGCCGGTCATTGTTAATTTCTTGCCGCTGGCTTCGGGGTCATCGAGCATTTTGGCGACTCCGAAATCCACCACTTTGACAACTTCGCCTTCGGGTGACCGGTGTAAGAAGATATTGGCTGGTTTGATGTCACGATGAATGATCCCCAGACGGTGGGCCTCAGCCAGTCCTTCGCACACAGCGCGAATCACCGCCAGGGTACGTCGCACACTAAACCGTTTTCGAGTCTGAAGCTCCTCGCTGAGCGAACATCCATCGAGCAACTCCATCACCAGATAAGCAATGCCTTCAGCCGAAATTCCCGAGTCAAACACCTGAATGGCATTCGGATGGTTGATGCGCGACGAAGAAACACCTTCCAGGCGGAACCGCTCAACCGCATCAGCCGAATCGTTTCCTGGCGCCGGGCGAAAGACTTTGACCGCAATCGGACGATTGAGCACCAGATGTGTTCCACGAAACACAGCCCCAAATCCACCAGAGCCGATTTTTTCTTCAAGCCGGTACTTCCCTTCCAAAACAGTTCCTGGCAGGGCTTCTGCCAGGGCCGAGAAAATCCGGTCCGCCTGCTGATGAGAAATGACCAGCTCCTGATTCGCCCGGTCGAGTGCCGCGACTTTCTGATCCAGTTCGGTGTTTTTGCGCTCGGTTTCAAGCTTGGCCAGTCGAACCTGCTCAATATTTTCAGCCAGTTCGGCATTTTTGCGGTCAAGTTCGCTGTTTTTGGTCGCCAACTCAGTCGTGCGTTCCACCACAACGGCTTCAAGCTGGGCTGCTCGCCGGTTGAGCGCCCGGAGGCGCAACCGAACTCCGCCATACACGCTGCCGGCAACCAGAGCTAAGCCGGCCAGATAGGCCCACGGCGTTTGGTACCAATAGGGACGGATTTTGAACCTGAACGCCGCCCCGGTTTCATTCCAGACACCGTCGTTGTTGCAGGCCAGGACCCTGAACTGGTAGGAACGTGGCGGCAAGTTGGTGTAACTGACCCGTCGTTGGTCGCCAGTTTCAATCCAGTTCCGATCATACCCTTCGAGCATTACCTTAAATCGCACCCTGGCCGGTGCGAGAAAACTGAGCGCGGTGTAGCGAAACTCCAGTTTGTCGGCCCCGGGTTCCAATTCGACCGATGAGACCAAATCAACCGACTTCCCATCAACCAGGACCTGTTCGACCGCAATCGGCGGCGGAACTGGATTCCGCCGGATGTGATCCGGGTTAATTGTGATCAGGCCAGCTACGCCGGCAAACCAGAACCGTCCATCACGCCCGCGAATCGCCGCCGGTTGGGCAATCCCGTTGCACTGGTTGTTGCGCATGCCATCGTCACGAGTGAAGGCGTCATGGGTAAATGATGGACGCTTGCCGTCGCAAAAATCCTCGATGTCCTGTTTGCGTACCCGCGAAATGCCCCGGTTGCAACTCATCCAAAGGTATCCGCTCTGGTCTTCAAGAATTGAAAACACGGCGTTATCCGCCAGCCCGTTGCTGGTTGTGATCGGGATCATCCGCCCATTTTTGAGCCGGGCCAGTCCGCCATTGGTGCCGACCCAGACAGTGCCAGCCGCATCAACCGTCAGCGAACGAACGGTTTCATCGGGCATTCCGTCCTGAGAGTGCCAGACGCGAAACTTCCCGTCTTTGAAATAGTGCAGGCCCAGAAATGACCCAACCCACAGACCATCGCCGATGTTGTCTTCCACCAGAGCCACAACTGTGTTGTGCGCCAGACCATCCTCAGTGGTGTAACTCCGAAACGTACCGTTTTCATATCGGGTCAGGCCACCACCATGAGAGCCAAACCACATCGTGCCGTGGTGGTCCTCCAGAATGGTATACACTGGTTGTTGTGCCAACCCAGGCTGCCCCTGAAACGATGTCACCTGACCATTAGCAATCCGTGCCACACCCGAACCATTGAACCCAACCCAGATGGCCCCGGTGTGGTCTTCGGCGAGTGAGCGAATAAAATTGTTAAGCAACCCATTTTCAACCGTATAGGTCACGACTGACCGATCAGGCTTGAGGCAATTGAGCCCATTGCCGTTGGTGCCGATCCACAAATTTCCCTGGCGATCTTCAAGCACCACCCGCACATTGTTATCCGCCAGCCCATGGCGCTTGTTGTAGACGGTAAACTTCTCATCTTTAAAGCAGTTGAGCCCGCCGCCAGTGGTACCGACCCAGAGATTGCCTTCCTGATCCTCACAAATGGTTCGCACCAGATCATTGGTCAGGCCATCTTTTTGAGAAAAGTAGGTAAACTGTCCAGCGGTCAATCGTCCCAAACCACCGCCTTCAAATCCCATCCACAAATTGTCATCCCGATCCCGGTACATAACGCCGATTTGGAGCCCCAGCAGACCATCAGCAACGGTGTAGGTCCGGACTTTTCCATTGACCAGATGATGGAGTTTCCCCAGGGTCGCCCCCCACAATGTGCCATCGCGGTCCTGAAACAGCCAGGACCGCTGATTGTCAGCCAGGGCATCAAATTCACTGGCCAATGAAATCCTGACCGCTTCGGAAGAGGTGACCCGCACCATGCCAACACCTGGCGTAAACGCCAGGAGTCCCTGCTCGTTTTCCCCAAACATCACGGAATGTCGGTTGAGCAAATCAATCGAGCCAGGAAATGAGGAGATTTTCCCGTTTCGGATCACGGCGTATCCGCCAAAGGTGTTGACCCAGATAGAGCCATCCCGTGCGGTATATACATCCTGGGTGACCTTATGGGGTAATCCGTTGTCGGTGGTATAGCTGGTAAACCGGTGGTTCCGATAGGAAAGCAACCCCGTGCTTGATACCACCCAGAGTGTTCCATCGAGTCCGACACAGATCGGACCAACACTGTTTGATTTGAGTTCCGGGGTGTTTCGGGTATCAAAAACGGTGAACTGCACCCCGTCAAAGCGAACCAGCCCCTCATAGGTCGAAAACCAGAGGTATCCATCCGGGGTTTGGGCCAGGCGATGGACAGAATTTTGCGGCAATTCCTCCTGCCAGGTAAAAAACCCGTAATCGGTGATCGCTTTGGTTGGGTCAAGGGCAACAACTGGAGATGAAAACACCACGCACCAAAGAAACGACCATACCCAGACAAACCGCCACCGGGCCAGAACCTGCCAGCTTTTCAACGTGAAGCTACCAAGCATGAGGTGTTGTGTACCAAATGATGAATTGTGAAAAACGGGCTATAAAAACCTATCTAGTTCATTCACAAATACTTAGCTATTTTACAACTCATCATTCATCAAAGTCTGGTTATGGATTGTCGTTTCGTCTCTGAAGGATTTGGATTGGCCTGGTGAAAAGAATGGCTCAAGAAAATCGCACTGGATGCAGGATCCGTGGCCTGGATAGTACCCGGTTGTCTGGAGAAAGAGAACCGTTTCTGACTGGATTTGGCTGAAAAACCAGACCCTTATCTCGAAAAATCCAGCCGGTTGGTCATCACTGCGGTATCGCCAGACGTTTCTGGACGGTTCGCTCAATATACCCGGTGCAGTGCTCAGGTAAAATCAACGGATACGGGTGCAGCTCCCAGGTCTCATCATAACCATAATGCTGCAAATAGTTTTGAAGCAATGGTTTGAAAAAAGAAATATCTTCATCAGTGAACCAGTGTTTCCAGTTGCCATAGCTTTTGGTTCGCGGAACGTGGGCATGTTCGGTGGCAACTTCAGTGTCAGAAGAAAGCGCAAACCCCAGGTAGCGTTCCAATGCCGTCAGCCGGTTATCAACCAGGTCTTCATATCGCACCACCAGGTGTTTCCGCTCGGCCTGTTCAAACGCCATGACCCACTGAGTGTGCTGGCGCATCCATGCCGCCATGGTTTCAAGCGACTGGTTTTGCGCCAGGCGATAAAGCACGCGCAGAATTGAAACCAGGGAATGATCAGCCGGCGACTGTTCTTTTTGCCGAAATAGCGCCAGCACCTGTGCCAGGACCTCAGGTGAACGATGCAGCGCGGCCTCTTGCTGGACCATAAACAGGGTGCCGCTCACCAGCCAGTCCCGAGGATCGCGGATGAGCACAAGCCGCTTGCGGAATGAATGAAAACTGGCGTAATCCACACGTTCTGGCTGCCCTAAAATGATTTTGGCCAGCAGGTGATACCTGAAATCCATCAGTTTTGGAGTGTAAGCATCTGATTCAAAAAATGTTCTGACCTGTCCGGTCAGGGAATGTTTCAACCGATAAAATAGTGCGGTGGTACCGGTTTTGTACTGCCCAAAAATCACAATTCGTTCTGGCATAAGGGAAAGTATCCTTTCAATCGTTGTGACCTGTGCTGACGTTTTAGCACGTTTCATCAGAGGGATAACCTGTTGAAAGTCAACGGAGTGACAGGTCACAGCACTCTAAATGATGCGACTTGAATGAGGAAAGGCTAGCCGTCGCCAGACTTTTCGTGTAGAGTTCCGGCTGCTCGTTGCCCCAGTGCGTCTCCAAAAAAACTCTTTCCACCGCCTTCATCTCCTTTTTGCTCAATCCAGCTCAGCCGGGCACGCACAACCGAACTGGTACCCCCTTGCGAGTGAACTATGTCGGATGAGACCCCGAAGGCCGAGAAGCCTAAACCAACTCCCCCAGCCAAACCCGCCGGAGGTGCCGCCAAGCCGACACCGACGAAGAAAGAAGCCGTCCAGGTTATTTTTGACCTGACCGGCGACCCACTGGTTGAAACCCTCAAAGCCAAATTTCCCGGTGCCATCAAAGAAGCCCAACTGATTCACAATCAGCAGGTAATTCGGGTTGCGCTCGAATCAACCTATCAGGTGCTGTGTTTTCTTAAAAACGAAGCCGAGCCGGACTTTAATTTTTTGATGGATCTGACCGCCGTTCACTTCCCTGACCGTGGATTTGAAGTCATTTATCAGTTGTATGCGCTGGATGAAGCCCGTCGGTTCCGGGTCAAAACCGATGTCACCGAACAGGACAGCGTTCCATCCGTGGTTGAACTCTGGAGCACGGCCAACTGGCTAGAGCGCGAAGTCTTTGATTTGTTCGGTATTCGGTTTGCCAATCACCCAGACTTAAGACGGATTCTGCTTCCGGAAGGCTGGGAAGGTCACCCGTTACGCAAAGATTACCCGCTGGAATACCACGATAATCAATGGGTTGCCGATCATTTAAATATCCTTGAACTCCCGGTCGATGCCGATTTGACGGGGAAATTTGAATAAAGACATCGGGCTGAAGATGTCGGGCTGAAGATTCGCAAGCTCAGGGCTGAAAAAACCGGGCTGAAGATTCGCAAGCTCAGGGCTGAAGAAGTCGGGGAATTTAGTTTTAAGCCCGATGTCTTCAGCCCCAAGCCCAATGTCTTCAGCCCCAAGCCCGATTTCTTCAGCCCCGAGTCTGAAAAAACCAACCTCACCCCTGAGGCTCCACACCAAGACCTATGGCGAACCGTCCAGTCTCCAACTTTAACTTTGAAACCACACTTCATCCAGATGAGATGATTGTGAGTATGGGACCACAGCACCCAAGTACCCACGGGGTGTTGCGTGTGATTTTGAAGCTTGATGGCGAAACGGTCACGGACCTGGATTGTGACATTGGCTATCTGCACCGTGGAGCGGAAAAGATCTTTGAGCATCGGGTCTATCCGATGATTGCTCCCTATTTTGACCGGCTGGACTATATCGCGGCGGTCTCAAACGGGCTGGTATATGTCGAAACCGTTGAAAAAGCCATGGCGATTGAGGTTCCGGCCCGGGCCCAGTATCTGCGGGTGATCTTGACCGAACTCAACCGGCTGTCGAGCCATTTACTCTGGCTTGGCACCCACGCCCTTGATATTGGCGCCTTCACGGTTCTGCTCTGGGCGTTTCGTGAACGCGAAGAAATTCTCAAAATTTTTGAAAATTTCTTTGGGGCACGCCTGACCTGCCACGCCTTCCGCATTGGTGGAATGACCTATGATGCCTATGACGAGTTTGAAGCCCAGGTCACGGCCTTTATTGAGATGTTCCCCAAACGACTGGAAGAGTATGAAACCATGCTCAATGAAAACCG
This sequence comes from Acidobacteriota bacterium, assembly GCA_035335845.1. GTDB lineage: Bacteria > Acidobacteriota > Blastocatellia > Chloracidobacteriales > Chloracidobacteriaceae > JACQXX01. The sequence goes on from DAOQNB010000071.1 coordinate 7,767, forward strand.
CATCTGGCTTGGGCGAACGGTTGGAGTCGGTATCATTTCCGGGAAAGATGCGATTGACCTTGGACTGAGCGGACCGCCGCTTCGTGGGTCAGGCGTGGAATACGATGTCCGCAAATCACATCCATATGAGTGCTATGCCGATCTGGACTTTGACATCCCGATAGGTGAAAACGGGGACACGTTTGATCGCTATCTGATCCGGATGGAAGAAATGCGGCAGAGCCGACGCCTCATTCAGCAGGCACTGAAAAAACTGCCGGGCGGCCCAGTCATGGCAAAGGTGCCCAAGGTGATTCGGCCCCCAGCCGGTGAACTCTATCATTCAAATGAAAGCCCCAAAGGCGAACTCGGACTGTTTCTGGTCGCCGATGGGTCAACTCAACCGGTTCGACTCCGGGTTCGGCCTCCATCATTTGTCAATTTGCAGGCGCTCAAAAAAATGGCGGTTGGCTCGCTCATCGCCGATGTAGTTGCGGTGATTGGAACACTTGACATTGTCCTGGGTGAAATTGACCGCTGA
>DAOQNB010000071.1:8386-12624 GCA_035335845.1 Acidobacteriota bacterium
TGTAGTTGCGGTGATTGGAACACTTGACATTGTCCTGGGTGAAATTGACCGCTGACAGAATGTCAGTACCACCTGCGTCAGCGGGTGGGTCCAAGAGTCAAAGCTGTGCCTTGCCCTTATCTTGTCACTTTGTCATCTGGAGAGTTTTTGAAATGAATTTGCTGACATTAAGTTTATTTGTTCCACCAGATGAATTTATTTTCCCGTTGATGCGGCTGGGTTTATCGCGCAGTTTGATCGAGTACATTGCCTGGCCGCTGGTGCAAATTGCCGTCATGCTCACGATTGTGATGACGGTGGTGGCCTATCTGACGCTGGCCGAGCGGAAAATCAGTGCCTGGATGCAGGTTCGCGTTGGGCCAAACCGGGTTGGGCCCTGGGGAATCCTCCAACCCCTGGCCGATGGACTCAAGCTCATTTTAAAAGAAGACATCATCCCGCTGGGTGCCGATCACGCTATGTTTTCGCTGGCACCAGTACTGAGCATGGTGGCCGCGTTGACAGTGCTTGTCTTGCTTCCGTACGGCCCACTCTTTGCCAGTATCACCGATGTCAACATTGGGCTGCTCTTTATCTTCTCGTTTTCATCCATTGGAATTTTAGGGCTGATCCTGGGCGGGTGGGCGTCAAACAGCAAATACCCGTTACTTGGGGCGCTGCGTTCATCAGCGCAAATGATTAGTTATGAAGTTGTTTTGGCCACCTCGATCATTGGCGCCCTGATGTTTACCCGGACCCTTTCCATGCAGGGAATTGTCGAAGCCCAGAAGTCAACCGGCATCTGGTTGGGACTCTTTCAGTTACCGGCGTTTGTCATTTACCTCTTCTCAGCCATTGCCGAAACCAATCGCGCCCCGTTTGATCTGCCCGAAGCCGAATCAGAACTGGTTGGCGGATTTCACACCGAATACAGCGGCTTTCGGTTTTCAATCTTTTTCATCGCTGAATATGCCAACATGGTGGTGGTTTCAGCGATTGCGGCCACCGTCTTTTTGGGTGGGTGGTATTTGCCCCTGGGTGACACCCTATCAGCCTGGGTTGAGGCTCGACCAACGATCCAGGTGGCGCTTGGGGTCATCGTCTTTGCCGCCAAAGTGGGAGCGGTTCTGTATCTATTCTTCTGGCTGCGCTGGACGTTTCCCCGGTATCGCTATGACCAGTTAATGGATATCGGCTGGAAATGGATGCTGCCAGCCGCCCTGGCCAATGTGATGTTAACGGCGGTTGTGTTTGTGGTTGGACAGCAGTTTGGATTGGTTCAACGGTCGGGTCTGTTCCTGCAGGTTTCACCAGTTGGAAAGCTGTACTTTGTCGGGATGAGCCTGCTCTCGATGATTCCAATTTTGATCTTGCTGAACATCATTAACCGTGACACCCGGATGTTTAATCTTCGGGCCCAACGGACCAAGATTCCGTTCAGCACCCGCTATGCCCAGCGTGCTGAACCCAAACCAGCACCAGCTTCAGAAGCTGAGTCTGGTGCTTGACGGCGGAATTCCGAACTTTTTTCACTCAGGTTTCAGGTCTGTTTATGTTGCTCACCGGATGGGAAGCCTATTTTTTCTATGCACTGGCGATCACGGCACTCATGATGGCGTTTCAGGCCATTTCAACCCGGAGCCCGGTCCACTGTGCGATGTATCTGATCTCAACACTGGTCAGCACGGCGGGGCTGTTCCTGTTGTTACAGGCTGAGTTTGTCGCCGGTGTACAGGTGCTGGTCTATGTCGGCGGTGTGATGGTGTTGTTTTTGTTTGTCGTCATGCTGGTCAAACAGCGCAACGAAGAAGCTCAGGCCATGTTTAGTGACCAGACGATTCTGGCCACGATTGTAGCGCTGTTTCTGGGATTGACCTTACTCGGTGTTGTCATCGGCACCCAGCGAACAGCCTTTTTTAAACCGCCGAAAGAAGCAACCGTGCCCGTCTCAGTCAAAAGCGTGCATGCGCCGACCGGCACCATTTCAAACGATTCACAACTGCTCGGCCAGGCACTCTATACGACGTCGGTGCTCCCGTTTGAAATCGCTTCGGTATTGTTGCTGGTGGCAATTGTCGGTGCCGTGGTACTGGCGCGAGATCGCAAACAAGAAGACCAGTTTGAAGCCCAAACTAGCCAATCAGCCGGGGGCAAATCATGAATCTGCTCATACATTTCGGAACACAATGGATGTGGGGACTGCTGGCACTGGTGTGGCAGGAGGCAACCACCCCTTCGAAATCACCAACCAGCTGGCTGGCTGGCTATCAACAGGCAGACATCACGTCATTTCTCTGGCTCAGTGTGATGATGTTTTCAGTCGGCGTCGCCGGGGCGCTGACCCGACGCAACGTCATCATTATTTTTATGTCAATTGAACTGATTCTGAATGCAGCCAATATCAACTTCATTGCCTTTGCCCGCTACTGGCAAACCCAGGGAAGTATCAGTGCCATAAATGGACAGATTTTGACCATCTTTGTGATTGTAGTGGCAGCAGCCGAGGCGGCGATTGGACTGGCGATGGTCATTGCCTATTACCGCAACCGTGAAACCATCGCAGTTGATGAAATTCATTTGTTGAAATGGTGAAAACCAGGGCTGAAGAAGGCGGGCTGAAGAAAACGGGCTGAAGAAGATGGGCTGAAGAATTGTTTTTATTTCATCCTCATCCCTTCAATCGCCGCAAGCCCTCAGCCCTTAATCCACTGGTGAACTCTATGGATCTTGTGATTTTGGTTCCGTTGTTTCCGCTCCTTGGGTTTTTGATCAACGGACTGCTCGCTAAACGATTGGGATTTTCAGAGAAAATCATCGGCAGTATTGCCTGCCTTATGGTGGGGCTGTCGTTTCTGTGTTCAGTGGTGGCAGTTTTCCAGTTTAACCAGTACGCCCATAGCCCGGCCACCCAGCACCAATATCGCGAGCAGGAACATACCTGGCTGGAACAATTCAACAGTACCCATCAGGTCAAAGAACCGGTTCACGCAGCGGCAAAATCATCTGGTCACCACGAAGAACTCACCGCCACGCCATATGTGCGGCGGGTGTTTCAATGGATTCCGAGCGGCGCTGCACACCTGACCCTCGGTCCGCAGGCCCACACCCGAACTATCGAATTTTCCATTGATTGGGCCTACCAGTTGGACCAGCTTTCGGGCCTCTATATTTTGTTCATTACCTTTGTCGGCTTTTTTATTCACCTGTTTGCCATTGGGTATATGCATGGCGAAGAAGGGTTTTATCGGTTTTTTGCTTACCTGAACCTGTTTATGTTCATGATGTTGACTCTGGTTCTGGGAGCAAACTTCCTGGTGATGTTTGTCGGTTGGGAAGGTGTCGGGCTGTGTTCCTATCTGTTGATTGGATACTACTTCACCAAGGAAGAAGCCGCGCTGGCCAGCAAAAAAGCCTTTGTGGTCAATCGGATCGGGGATCTCGGGTTGATGTTGGGAATGTTTGGCGTGTTTGGTGTCTTTGGCACGCTCGACTACGACCAGGTGATGGTTCTGGCCAAAGCGCTTCCGATTGAGCCGTTTGGGCTGAGTGCCTTGAGCCTGACAACTGGCGTTTTGACCCTGATTACACTGGCATTGTTTTTAGGCGCGGTGGGGAAAAGCGCCCAGATTCCATTGTTTATCTGGCTTCCAGATGCCATGGCCGGTCCAACGCCAGTTTCAGCCCTGATTCACGCCGCCACTATGGTGACAGCCGGGATTTATCTGGTCGCCCGATGCAATCCGCTCTTTCAACGCGCCCCCACGACCATGTTGATTGTGGCTATGATTGGGTGCCTCACAGCCTTTGTCGCAGCCACAATTGGTCTTACCCAAAACGACATCAAGAAAGTCCTGGCGTATTCGACGGTTTCACAGCTTGGGTTTATGTTCCTGGGGTGTGGTGTTGGGGCGTTTGTGGCTGGAATTTTCCACGTTTTCACCCACGCTTTTTTCAAAGCCCAGCTCTTTTTGGGATCTGGAAGTGTCATCCACGGCGGGTCGTCAAGTGGCCACGAACAGGACATGCGGTTTTACGGGAATTTCCGCAAGTACATGCCGATTACCTACAAAACCATGCTGGTGTCACTGTTTGCGATTTGCGGCATCTTCCCGTTTGCCGGGTTCTTTAGCAAAGATGAAATCCTGGCGAAAACGCTCCACACCGAGGTCTTCGGAAAAGGCTCAATCCTGGGGATGGTGCTCTATGGACTGGGTTTTCTGACCGCCGGGATTACGGCCTTTTACATGACCCGGCTGATG